>JAZDGE010000051.1:0-18447 GCA_043807175.1 Acidobacteriota bacterium | reverse complement strand
CACCCTGGCCGCATACGAGCAGGCCGCCGCGAGCGGCCAGGAGCAGGGTTTGCTCGACGCCGTCGAGGAGCTGCATGCCCGCTTCGAGGCCCTGGTCCGGGTCGTACGGCCAAAGATGAAGGAGCTCGAGGCGTACCACGTCGTGCTCTATCAGATCTACCACAAGCTGGCGCCAAACAAGGAGATCGACAAGCTGCGCGAGGCCAGTGGCGAGCTCGTGGCCGCCTGTGCGACGCTTGCCGCCGCGCCGATCCCAAAGCGCTTCGCCTCCAAGTCCGAGCTGCTTGCTGGAGCATTCGCAGGTCTCTGCCAGGCCAGCAGGGATCTGCAGACTGCCAGCGCGGGCGGCGACCTGGGAGTGATCGAAAAGGCGGTGCTCGACGTGCACACCCTCTACCAGCTCACCGAGCAGGTGTTCGAGAGCTCGCCGCAGCCCACCCACTAGCCGGACACACCCAGCGGGAACTGGACTTAGCTCGCTTCGCTCGCAATTGGGGTTGGGGGCTAGGGAATCGCAGCGCCGCGCTTGCTACGTGGCACATTTCTGAGTGCCGCGGCCAGTTTTGCGGAATTGCCATCGCGCCGAGAGCGGGACACCGTCACGATGCTCGACCCCCGAGGATAAGGTTGCGGTCTTGGGTTGTTTCTCCCCAACCCCTAACCCCTATCCCCGCCGTTGGTTGTGAAATTTCCGAGACGTGCTCTTACCTAGGTCTTGCCCCAAGGACCTCGGAAGGCATCGAGAGCACGCCGGGATCCGGGCCCAGGCCGGCCTCGACCGCAAGCCGGGCCAGGGGCTGCAGCGCACGCACAGCGCGCAGCAGCGCGGCAGCCTCGGCGGTCTGCTCACTGGACTCCGGCTCCTGCTGGAGCAGAGCCTCGAGTAGCGTCCGCCTGCCGGGGAAGGGCTTCAGCTTGATCGGGGCGCCGGCGGGCAGCCCGGCCACCTCGCGGACGAGCCGCAGCGCGACGGGAAAGCCGCCCAGCTCATCGACGAGCCCAAGCGCCTTGGCGTCCTCACCGGTCCAGATCCGGCCTCTGGCACCCTCGTTCACCTTTTCGATCGACAGCCTGCGGCCTTTGGCGACCTTGGCCGTAAAGTCGGCGTAGACCCGGTCGAGCCAGCCCTGGAAGCGTGCCCACTCCGCCGGCGAGTAGTCGTGAGTGCCGGTCCACATGGTGGCATTGGCGCTCGAGCGGACATCGTCCCAGGAGAGCCCGAGCTTTTCCCACATGCCAGCCGTCAGCATCTTGCCCCCGACGACGCCGATCGAGCCGGTGATGGTGGCGGGCTGGGCGACGATCCGGTCCGCCGCCATAGCCACGAAATAGCCCCCCGAGCCGGCCACATCACCCATCGAGACCACCACCGGTTTGCCCGCGTCCTTTGCCCGCACGGTCTCGCGCCAGATCGCGTCCGAGGCCACGTAGGAGCCGCCAGGCGAGTCGACACGGAACAGGATCGCCCGCACATCGTCGTCGGCGACAGCGGCGCGAAAGGCCGCGGCAACCGTGTCCGCACCCATCGTCGGCGCGTCAAAAAGGGGATCGTAGCCGCTGCGGCCGCGCGTCACTCCCCCCAGCCCGTAGATCAAGGCAACCGTCGCCCCCTGCGCCCAGGGTGAGCCTGTGCGCTCCAGGTACTTCGGCAGGCCGAGGTAGTGCGCCACCGGGCCGGCCCGCTTGCTGACCCGTTCCAGGACCTCGTCGCGGTAGGCCAGCGCATCGACGAGCCCGGCGTCGACGGCTTCCTGGCCGAGAAACGGCCCGCGGTCGACCAGTGCGCGCACGCTTGCCTCACCGAGCCTGCGGCCGGTGGCGATTCCCCGCACCATCTGGGAGAACTGCGAGTCCACGAGCCGCTGCATCGCTTCCCGGTGCGCCTCGGTGTACTGGCGCTCGGTAAAGGCGTTCATCGCGTTCTTGTACTCGTGGCGGTGATCCATGCGGGGCGTGATCCCGACCTTCTCCAGCGTGCCGCGAAGAAACTGGCTCTCGTAGATCAGCCCGGTGAGACCGATGTCCCCCGCGGGCAGGAGATAGATCTCGTCGAAGGCAGTCGCCAGGTAGTAGGCGCCATTCCCGGGCCCGACCTCGCCAAAGGTCTCGGCGTACGCGATCGCCGGCTTGCCACTCTTGCGAAACGTGAGCACGGCGTCGCGAAGCTCCTGAACCTGGGCCAGACCCATCGGCGCCGCCCCGACGCGCGCCACCAGGGCGACCACCCGCGCATCGGAGCTGGCTCTCTCGAGCGCCTCCACGACTTCCCGCAGGACCAGGTGCCTGGCCCCAATCAGCCGGGCGAGGGGATCGTCCGCCACATGCTCCACCAGGGGGCGCTCGAAATCCACCTCGAGCACGGTGTGCGAGAGCACGATTCCCTTCCCCAGCATCGTGCCGGCACCGACGACCAGCACCACCCCGGCCGCCACGAGCGCCAGCCCACCGATCACCGCAAGCAGCCCCACGATCACCCTCTTCATCCCACGCCTCCCGCGAAACTCAGCCGGCACGAAGCTTACACGACCGTGGTTCGTGGATCGTGGTTCGTGGATCGTGGAGCGATCTCGTCAACACTCAACTGCCCTCCATCGGCGCTAACCCAAGCTCGCTGCCCTGCCTGGACCTGGACCTGGACTTGAACGTGGACCTGGACCACCCTGCGTGACATGAACTTCAAGAATCGGGCCTGCACGGCGGTGGCGCGTGTCCCACCGCCTCATGTCAAGGGAGCCGACCAGCTTCTTGCCCCAGCCGCCCGGATGCTCTCGAAGACGTGCCAAGTGCAGGAAGTCCAGGTCTACGTCCAGGTCCACGTCCAGGTCCACGTCGGAAAAGCTCGTTAGATTAGGGCCTATGCCTGGGCGGGGGTCCCATGGGCTATCGGGCAACGGGAATCGGGCACAAGCTCCCCCTCTGCGGGCGGGGGTCGGAGCCCGCTTTCGCCAGGCAATGCTACGATTCGGCCGCTGGCTGGAGGTCCTATGCGTCCATTCGACGAGCTCGACCACGAGGCGGTGACCGCGCTGCGAGTGTTCTCTGTCGACCAGGTCGAGGCGGCTCGCTCCGGGCATCCCGGCCTGCCGCTTGGCGCCGCGCCCATGGCCTATGCGTTGTGGAGCCGCTTCCTGCGCTTCGATCCGGGCGCGCCGCAGTGGCCGAATCGCGACCGCTTCGTGCTCTCGGCCGGCCACGGCTCGGCCCTGCTCTACTCCCTGCTCCACGTCTTTGGCTACGACCTCCCGCTCGGCGAGCTGCGGCGCTTCCGGCAGTTGGGCTCGCAAACCCCCGGGCACCCCGAGCACGGCCTCACGCCCGGAGTCGAGACCACCACCGGCCCGCTCGGCCAGGGGCTCGCCACCGCGGTAGGAATGGCGATCGCCGAGCGCCATCTCGCGGCCCGCTTCAACCGCGAAGGCTTCCCCCTCTTCGACCACCGCACCTTCGTGCTTGCCAGCGACGGCGACCTCATGGAGGGGATCTCGCACGAGGCGGCGGCCCTCGCCGGACACCTGCGGCTCGGCCGCCTGGTGGTCCTCCACGACGACAACCGGATCACCATCGAGGGCCCCACCTCGCTGGCCTCGTCAGAGGATGTGGGGGCGCGCTTTGCCGCCTATGGCTGGCGGGTGCTGCGGGTGGAGGATGGCAACGATCTCGAGGCCATCGCCGCCGCGCTCACTGCCGCGACCGCGAGCGACGAGGCGCCCGCGCTCGTTTGCGTGCGCACCCACATCGGCTATGGCTCGCCCCACAAGCAGGACAAGGCCGAAGCCCATGGCGCGCCGCTCGGTGGCGAAGAGGCGGCGCGGACGAGAAAGGCTCTCGGATGGGAGATCGGGGAGCCGTTCTCGCTCCCCGGCCACATTGCCGCCCATGCGCACGCCCTGGCGGCGGTGGGAGTGGCCGCGCGCCGGAGTTGGGACGCCTTGTTCGCCCGCTATGCCGAGTGCTACGGCGAGGCCGCTGGCGAGCTGCGGCGCCGCCTCGGCGGCGAGCTGCCAGGCGGCTGGGAAGCCGCGCTGCCGGCCTTCCCGGATGGCGGCCTGCTCGCCACCCGCGAGGCCTCGGGAAAGGTGCTCAACGCCCTCGCTCCCTGGCTCCCCGAGCTGCTCGGCGGCGCGGCTGATCTCGCCCCCTCCACGAGCACGCTGCTGGCCGGCGAGGCAGATGTCGCTGGCGGGAACATGGGTGGCCGCAACCTGCGGTTCGGCGTCCGCGAGCACGCCATGGCTGCGATCGCCAATGGCCTCGCGCTTTCTGTCGTCCTTCGACCCTATGTGGCGACCTTCCTGGTCTTCTCGGACTATCTCCGGCCCGCCCTGCGCCTGTCGGCGATGATGGGTCTGCCGGTGATCTACGTCTTCACCCACGACTCGATTGCGATGGGCGAGGACGGCCCCACGCACCAGCCGATCGAGCACCTCGCCGCCCTGCGCGCCATTCCCAATCTGGTGGTGCTGCGCCCCGCCGATGCCCGCGAGACCGCAGCAGCCTGGCGGCTGGCCCTCGAACGGCGCGACGGCCCGACTGCCCTGATCCTCAGCCGCCAGAAGTTGCCGGTCCTCCCGCCGCCCCCGGCCGGCGCGGTGGCACGGGGCGCCTACGTCCGGGCCGAGGCCGGAAACGGCGCGCCCGAGGTTGTGATCCTCGCCACCGGCTCCGAGGTGAGTCTCGCCCTTGCCGTCCGCGACGAGCTCCAGTCAAGCGGCGTCTCGACGCGGGTCGTGTCGGCGCCCTCGCGCGAGCTCTTCGCCCGCCAGGGAGAGGACTACCGGAAAGCGGTGCTGGGCCCGGGGCATGCCCTCAAGCTGCTCGTCGAGGCCGGCCGAAGCCTCGGCTGGGAAGGCCTGGTTGCGGGCGGAGAGCTGGTCACGCTTGAAACCTATGGCGCCTCCGCGCCGGGTGAGGAGCTGGCTCGCCGCCGAGGTTTCGACCGCTCGGCCATCGCGGCGCGCGTCCGCGCCGCGCTTGCCGCTCGCCGGCCGAGCCGCCTCGCCGCCGCGGTGCCGGCGACGTTCGAGGCAGTGCTGGAGGGACGCAGGGCACGCCTGAAGAGCCTGCACGTGTGCCAGCGCCTGCGGATTCGCGACGCCGCGCTGTGGGGCGAGCGCTTTGCCCGCGACGTCTCACGCCGGCTCGGCTGGCTGGATGCTCCGGCGCGCACGCTCGGCGAGCTGCCCGGCCTCGCCAGGCTAGTCGCCGCGCTCGACGCCAATGGCGCCCGCACCCTCTACCTGCTCGGCATGGGCGGCTCGAGTCTGGCGCCGCAGGTGCTGCGCCAGACGCTCGGCAACCCCTCCGGCCGCGAGTTGGTCGTGGTCGACACCACCGATCCCGATCGCACCAGCGAGGTGCTCGACCGCTGTGACCCGGCGAGCGCGGCGGTGCTGGTGGTGAGCAAGTCGGGCACGACCGCCGAGACCTCGGCACTGACCGAGGTGTTCTGGAAACATCTCGAGCCTGCGCACGGGAGCGAGACTGGAAAGCGCTTTGTCGCCATCACTGAGCACGCCACGCCACTGGAGCGGCTGGTTGCCGAGCGAGGCTTCCGCACCATGATCCCGCACCCGGTCGATGTCGGCGGACGTTACGCCGCCTTGAGCGTGGTCGGCGCCTTCCCCTCCCTGTGGCTCGGACACGATGTCGAGACACTGCTGGAAAGCGGCATCCGCGGCTTCTCGGGCCTCGGGCCGGAGCATCCCGGCATCGAGCTGGCCCTGCTTTTGGGAAGCGCCGCCCCAACCGGCTGGGGAACCCTTGCCTGGTGTGCTTCGCCAGGCCTGATGCCGCTTGGCGCCTGGGCCGAGCAACTAATCGCCGAGAGCACCGGCAAGGAAGGCAAGGGCATCCTGCCGGTACTGCTCCAGCAGGCGCTGGCGCCAGAGCAGTCCTGGCCAGACACTCTCTATCTCTCGCCCCAACTGGCCGGGGACAACGTCACCGAGCTGGATGCCGCGCTCGATCGCCTCACGGCCGCAGGCCGCTTGGTGGCGCGCTGGCGGCTCGATCGCCAGCGCCTGGGCGAGGCCTTCGCCGTGCTCGAGGTGGCCACCGCGGTGGCGGGCCTGCTGGCGGGCGTCAATCCCTTCGACGAGCCCGACGTCGCGCGCGCCAAGGAGCGCGCCCGCGCCGCGCTCGACGAGGGCATCCCGGCGTCCCCCTCACCCACCGCCAGCCCGGCCAAAGAGCTTCGCGGGCACACGAGCGGCCTCGGCCCCCAGGACATCGTGGTGCTCCTGGCCTACCTGCCCGAAGATGAAGCAGTCAGCGCCGCACTTGACCACCTTGCCGGAGTATTGAGAACGCGTCTCAAAAGACCGGTCACGGCCGCCTTTGGCCCGCGCTACCTTCACTCGACCGGCCAGCTCCACAAGGGGGGGCCTGACCACGTGGTGCCGGTCGTCTTCACCGCCCCCGCGCGGCGCGATGTCCAAGTTCCCGGCCGCCCCTACACGCTCGGCCAGCTCCGTCACGCCCAGGCGCTCGGAGATGCCCGCGCGCTCGCCGACGTCGGTCGCAAGGTCCTGCACCTTCACCTCGGCGCCGACCCCGCCGCCGCCCTGCGGGAGATCGCCGCCGCGCTCTGAGCCCAAAAGAAACCGGCGGGCAGTGGGTGCTCCCCACCGCCCGCCGGGCGCCCCGCAGGGCGTTGCCAACTGCCGCTACGCCGCGACCCGTGGCGCCGGGCGCAGCGTCAGGAGGTGGTGGACTGTAGCGATGACGCCCACCAGCACCGCGACGCCATGGATGGCGGCCACCATCATCCAGAAGCGGATCGGCTGCTGCGCCACCATGAACGGCTGCCCTTGCATCCGCTCCAAATAGCTTTGCAGCACTCCCGCCACCCCAAACGCCAGGCTCATTCCCACCACGCCCAAACTCGCCGCCCAGAACCCCCAGTGACCGCCGCGCTCGTCATACTCCCCTCCCGGAAACTGCTTGATTCGCGGGATTGCGAAGTAGAAAAACGTGAGGTTGAGCAGCGCGTAGGCGCCGAAGAATGCGAGGTGGCCATGCGACACGGTGACCTGGCTGCCGTGGGTGCGGTGGGCGACACCGGGGGCGAAGGCGGGGTCGAAGGCATCGAGATCGATCGAGACGTAGATTGGGCCAGTGAGCACCAAGCGTGCTCCGGAGAGCCAGGCGCTCATGCCGATGGTCTCGACGCCAAACCGCGCCGCTCCGCGGCCGAAGGAGGAGCTGTCGTCCCACGGGACGTCGAGCAGCGCCACCCTGCCGATCGTCTCAGTTAGCCCCGACATCGCGCGTGGGGCGGGCCTCCTCAAGCCTTGGCGGCGGGCGCGGCTGGCTCGCCGAAGAACGATCCGAGCTCCTCCGGCCGCGGCGGCGGCGTCAATAGCGACACGATGATCAGGCTGCCAATCGAGATCATCGCCGCCGGGTAGATGCTCGGAATCCCCCAGGGGTCGGCGCCGAAGTAGCTGCCTTCGCTCGCCGCGACCATCACCGATGGCGCCAGCCGCGGCAGCACCAGCTCGAGGAGAATGACGGCCACCGTGCCACTCACGATCGAGGCGAGCCCGCCCGCCCGCGTGGCGCGCTTCCAGGTGAGCGCCGCGAACAGCGCCGGCGTGATCGCCACGCCGTAGATCGTGTAGGCGAAGTAGGCGTAGCCGAGCACCGAGATCTGCCACTTCAGCACGGTCGGGATGAAGATCATAAGGAACGCGACCAGCCCCATGACGACGATGAACATCTTCTGCAGCGCGACCATCTTGTCGGGGTCGGCGTTCGGGTTGATCGTCTTCTGGTAGATGTCGCGCATCATGCCCGAGCTCGACGACAGCAGGTAGTTCATCCCGGTGGAGAGGACCACGGCGCAAGCGGCGCCGAGCAGCAGCACCCCGACCGGCGCCGGCACCATGTGGCGGGCGGCGTTGAGCACGAGCGAGCGGGGGTCCCAGCTCGTGCCATGCTCGCTGTTGTAGGCGGCGGCGAACACCGCGATGGCGATGACCAGCGTCTCGACGACGATGGTGCCGACGATCCAGATCGCGACCGCCTGCTTGGCCTCGCGCGGTGAGCGCGCGGCGTAGAACTTCTGGTACATCGACTGCACACCCATGAGCAGGAAGAGGGTCGAAAGGAAGTACGACAACCCCTTGAGCGCCGGGTAGCGGCCGAAGTCGGGCGAGAACACCTCGAAGTGGCCGGGAGGCAGCACCTGGTGGATGTGCGCCCAGCCGCCCGCCGCGAGGATCACGAACGGGATCGCCAGGCAGCAGGCCGAGACGATGATGATGCCGTTGGGCAGGTCGGTGTGGGCGACGGCGACCATGCCGCCGATCGCCACGAAGAGGATCACGAAGGCGGCGGCAATCGCCTGGCCGGTCTCGAGCGAGATCTTGCCATCGGTGGCGATGTTCAAAATGTAGCCGCCGGCGCGGAACTGGTAGGCGACGATGGTCGTGAAGGCGATGATCAGCGCAAACGCCCCGAACAGCCGCGCGAAGCGGCCGTAGCGCACCTCGAGGATGTCGCCGACCGTGTACTGCCCGAAGGTGCGGATCTTGCCGGCGATGAAGTAGATGATGGCGATGCCCAGGAAGGCGCCGGCCGGTTGCCAGATCGCGCTCCAGCCGGCGTAGTACGCGTACTCGGCGCCGGCGATGAAGGTCCCGGAGCCGATCCAGGTGCACACCAGCGTGAACACCATCGTCGTGAGCGAGAGCTTGCGCCCCGCCAACATGAAGTCCTCCTGCGACTTGACCTGCCGCGCGCGGTAGAAGTTGAACCCGGCGAGGACCAACAGGTACGCGAGAATCACCCAAAGATACCAGCTCATTTCGCCTCCACCCGCCCGCCCGGGGACCGGGGTCCGGGGTCCGGGGTCCGGGGTCCGGCCCCCACCCACCCTTTGAAGCAGGGAAGAGGGGAGCGGGGACCGGGGACCGGGGACCGAAAAGAAAGCGCAATGTAACGACCCAGGAAAACTGAGCGGGGGCGCCTCGAGGTGTTCATGTCTCGCCGCGGGGCGGCGCCTCGCCGTCGGGGAGCGCGGGTTCATCGGCGTCGGCGGCGAGCTCGAGCTCGTGGCTGTCGGCGGCGGCGAGCAGCTCGAGCGCCGCCTCCTCATGCTCCAGTGGCACGACGATCGTCACCTCGCCGAGGCCGTCGAGGGTCAGACCGTAGACCGAGCCGAGCGCCTCGCCGATCGTGCGCGCCGGGATCCCATTGGCGCGCAGGGCGGCGAGGATCGGCTCCGCGTTGATCTGACCCTGCACCCGCAGGAGCTCGATCTCGCCCTCGGCAGCATGCGAGTGATGCAGCTCGTCAACCATCGATCAGCACCAGCTCCTTCTGCACCGCGCCTGCCACCTCGACGCTGCCGGCCGGCGTGATGAACACGTCGAGCTCCGAGCGCACCGCCATCTCGCCCGCGAGGTAGATCCCGGGCTCGATCGAGAAACAGACGCCGGGCACGATGCGCCGCTCGTCCCTGGTCTCGAGGTTGTCGATGTTGACGCCGTTGCCGTGCACCTGCTCGCCGATCGAGTGGCCGGTCCGGTGGATGAAATATTCGCCGTAACCGGCCTTCCTCACTACCTCGCGGCAGGCGTCGTCGACCTCCCAGCCGTAGACCGGTGCGCCGGCGGCGAAGCGCGCGCGAATCAGCGCCACCGCGGCGTCGCGGGCGTCGCGCACGGTTGAGAAGATCTCGACGTACTTCGCGGGCGGGTTGCTGCCGACGAAGCCGCACCAGGTGATGTCGTAGAAGATCGAGCGCGGCTCGGCGAGCTTGGCCCACAGGTCGATGAGCACCGTGTCGCCGCGCTTGAGCGGCCGGGCGTTGGCAAGCGACGGCTCGAAGTGGGGGTCGGCCGGCTGCTCGTTGGCGCCGACCATCGGGAGCTCGTTCATGCAGTCGAGCCCGAGCTCCGAGTAGCGCCGGATGATGAACTGCTGCACGTCGTACTGGGTGAGCGTCCGGCCGGCCCGCAGCTCGCTGCCGATCAGCGCAAACGCCTCGTCCTTGATCTTTTGAATGCGCTCCCCCGCCTCGACATGCGATCGCAGCGCGGCATCATCGAGCACCGCCTCGAAGGTCTGCACCAGGCCGGCCGAGCTCACGACCTCGAAGCCGAGCGAGCGCACCAGCTCGATCGTGCCGCCGTCGACCAGCGAGACGTAGGGGATGTTGTTCATCGGCGAGTACTGCATCGCCACCGTCTTCACCGGCCCCAGAATCTCCTTCAGGCTGGCGTGCAGCTCGCGCCACGACAGGTAGAACCGTTTGGCGCCCTGCAGGGAGTCGAGCTTGAGCGGCTCCACCTTTGACACGAGCCGGACCGGCTCGCCGGCTGCGGGAATCCAGTAGAACCAGCGCCGGCTCGTGAACTTGGCGCCGTCGAGACCGAGCACGCGGTAGGCGACCGCGTCCCGGTTGTGAAAGTCGTAAAGCAGCCAGCCGTCGAATCCGGCCGCCCTGATTTCCCCTTGAATGCGTCCAATGTCCGGCATGCCGCCTCCCAATCGTGCCGCGGGAAGGTCGCACAAGCCCATTGGGAAGTCAACCGAATGGCGCCACTGAGTGGCTCAATACACGTATCGCGGTTCGAGGTTGATGGCGACCTTGGCGACGGCAGGAAAGCGGCCGGTAATCGCGGCCTGCAGTTGGGCGGCGAGCGGCTCAATCTGCCCACCCTCGGTCTGCAAGTCGAAAATCACGTAACAGGTGTCGGCGGAACCGACGAGACGCAGGTCGTGGAAGCTCGCCTCCCCGCCGCTGGCCGCGATCGCCTCGGTGAGGAAGAGCATAAGGGCAACTACGAGACAGGCGATGCTTTCCGCCCGCCCATGGCCGAAGGGGTGCTCGGGGTCCGATGGCCTCGCCGACAGCTTGAACCCGAGTATCACCACGATTGAGCTCAGGACGTCGCCAAGGGAGTGAAACGCATCGGCGATCAGCGCGATCGAGCCAATGAGCACGCCGGGCACGATCTTGACCGCGAAGACCACGAGATTGATCCCGATGCTCACCCGCCCCTCGAGGACGCCGTACGCCTCGCGCACGCGCGGCGAGTCGACCTGCTCGGGATTGGCGACGAACCTGCGAACGAGCCACTCCGTCAGCATGTCCCGGAGGCTACCACACCGGCTCCACGCCGAAACAAGCGACCGCTCCGCCGGCCTGGCCCTTCACCCACTACGCGGCGACGTTGACGTACTTGACGATTGACGCGGGCGGCGGCACCGGCTCGCCGCGCCCGCGCAGGTCCTCGACGTGCAGCTCGATCGCTTCCTCGATCAGCCGGACCGGCTCCTCGCGCGAAGGGGCGGCGGCGATGCAACCGGGCAGGTCCGGGACATAGGCCCCGAAGTCGGGCTGGCCCTTCTCGACGATGACGAGGTAGCGCATCACGACTCACCCTCCGCCCTTCCGAGCCCCCGCCTGCCTGAGGGCGCTGCGCAGCGTTTCAGGTGGGATCTCCGCGCTTCGGCGAGGGAATCTCGCTAACTTGAGCGCGCCGTCGCAGCCAGATCGGCCTGCTCATCCAATCAGGTACCTATTGACGGCCGCGGCGAGTACCGGTTGAACGTCGTATCGACGAGCTCTCGGAGCGCCGGCAGGTCGTTCTCGAGAACCTCCCAGACGATCAGGACGTTCACGTCGAAGTAGCCGTGAACCAGCCGGTTACGCATCGCGATCAGGGCCGGCCAGGGGATCTCGGGGTGAGCACGGTGGAACGTATCGGACAGATTGCGGCTCGCCTCGCCGATGATCTCGAGCTGGCGTAGCACTGCGTCCTGCACCAGCCGGTTGCTCAGGAAGTGCTGTTTGGCGAGCCCTCTGGTGTACTCCGCAATCTGGTCGAGCGCGTCGGCAATGTGATGCAAATAGACGGCATCATCCCTCGGCATAGAGCACGACCAGATGCTGCTCCACGTACGGGAGGAGGTGCGGGCTCAGGGAGTCCCTCGACACCAGGTCGACGGGGCGCCCCAGCACACTGGAAAGCTCCATTTCCAGCGAGAACCAGCGCAGCCCGAGGACGGGCCGCTCGCCTTCCGGTTTGAGCTCGACCAGGACGTCGACATCGCTGTCGTCGGTAGCCTCGCCGGTCGCCATCGAACCGAAAATGGCGATTGACCTCGCATAGGGTACGAGGAGAGGAACGATCTTCCGGCGCAGCTCGCCAAGTGACGGCATGTGCAGCAACCCCCGGCAATGGTACCACTCGCCCGGCCAGCGGGCAGTGTCACGCGGCGACGTCGACGTACTTGACGATTGACGCGGGCGGCGGCACCGGCTCGCCGCGCTCGGGCAGGTCCTCGACGTGCAGCTCGATCGCTTTCTGGGAAAAGGAAAAGAAAAGAAAAGGTGCCAGGCACGTAATTGCGCCATTGTCAGTCGAGGGCACCCGGGCTGCCGCGATGGGGGCCTCATGAAGGGTGCCTGATGGGATTGAGTAGGTCGGTCTCCCCGTGACGGTGTGGCATGCTGCCCGACAGAGGTCAATCACGCGATCGAGACCCAGAGAGGACACCGACCATGGAGCATTCCTCAAGTGCCAGGTCCGCTTCTGTTGACAAAGAAGCCGGGCCGCGCACCCAAGGAGGCGCCCACGGCAGAGGAGCACAGCGGCGCGGGGACTCCTTCCCGGCCGGAAGTTGTTGCGAGGTCGCTGGGCGTCTTGACACCAGGCGCTTGATCGCCTAGGCTACCTGTAGCCCGAAAAGGGGTGGACCATGACGACCGCAACCGTGAGAATCCCGGCCGAAAAGCGAGACATCTTGAGGATCATCGCCGGGATCGAGAGGACCGAGATGAAGGAGATCCTCTCCGATCTCATCGACGAGTACATCGAGCGCCACAGAGAAACGCTGGCCCTCCTTTCCAGGCCAGAGTGGGTCGAGATCATCGCCCGTGGCAAGGAAGAGGTCGAGCAAGGAATCCTGGGCAAGAGCCTCGATGAGCTGGCGGATTGAGGTCAAGCCCTCGGCCGAGAAGCAGTACCTGAAGCTCGACCGGGCCACTCGCAAGAGGATCAAGGACGCCCTGCGAGACCTCGATGGCTCCGAGCAGCCGTTCCTTCATCCGCGCCTGCCACCCCTGACGGGCAAGCTCAAGGGCGACTTCCGGCTGCGGGTCGGGGGCTGGCGAGTTCTCCTGACGCCTGATGCGGAGTCGAAGGTGCTCCACGTCTATGCCATCCTCCCGCGTGGCGACGCATATTGACCCAAAAAACGTGCAAGTCAAACAAGGCAGAAACGAAGGGAAAGGGGAAAGGAGAGGACCTCCTCTATAAGAAGTCCAAAAGGCGGAAGCTCGTCATGCCCCAGCCATGCGGGATCTGACACCAGAGCGACCCGTGAGCCGAGCGCCGTGAACTGTTCCTCGCCGCGGAATCCCCGGTCGAATGTGTACGTGGTTCCTGCACCAGCCTCTCTCGCTGCAAGCCCGAGGAGGTAATCGGAGAGGTCGCCCATGCCGTGCTGGTAGCGGTGGGGAGCATTCCCCGTAAGTTCTGGCCCAGCGATGGCGGCGGTGAGAGCTCCTGACGCGAGTGCTTGAGACTCCCAGGGTGGGCCGCGTGCAAAGCTTCGTCTTGATGCCTTACTCTTGGCGGCGGCAGCAGACGGTTGGCGGCGGGGTGGCGCCCCGGCGGCCATGCTCGGAGGCGAGATGAGCGAGCAGACCCTTTTCGATCTCTACCGGCGCGACGTCGAGGCGCCCCGCAAGGACCACTACCGGCATTATTACCCCGGCGGCGTGCGCAGCTTCGACACCGAGGAGTTCTTTCAGTCCACCGCGTTCCTTGCCGAAGGGCTGGCGAGCCTCGGCGTGGGGCGCGGCGACCGCGTGATGCTGCTTGCCGACAACCGGCCCGAGTGGCACATGGCCGACCTGGCGGTGATCAACCTGGGCGCCGCCGATGTGCCGATCTACGGGACGCTGACGCCACAGCAGATCGCCTATCAGGCCAATGACTCGGGCGCGGTCGCGGCCATTGTTGAGAATTCATCTCAAATGGCGAAGTTCCAGCAGATTCGCGACGCCTGTCCGTCCGTGAAGCACCTGATCCAGATCGAGGGCGGCCGTGAGCCCGGCTGCGTGCCGCTGGCCGACCTGCTCTCCGCCGGCAAGACCACCGGCGCCGGCGGGAAGTTCTGGCAGCGCGCCGCGCAGGCTAAAGACACCGATCTCGTCACCATCGTCTACACCTCCGGCACCACCGGCGAGCCCAAGGGTGTGATGCTCACCCACCGCAACTTCGTTGCCAATGTGCTGGCGTCGGCGCCCCGGGTGCCGGTCGACCGCAGCGACCTCGCGCTCGAGTTTCTCCCCCTGTGCCACGTGCTCGAGCGCATGCTGGGCTACGTCTACATGTGGCGCGCGACCAGCAAGGCCTACTGCTCCGTGTATGACGTCGGCGAGCTGCTCGCCAGCATCAAGCCGACGCTCTTTGCCGGCGTTCCTCGTTTCTTCGAGAAGCTGCGGGGCAAGATCATGGAGGCGATCGGCGCCTCGGGCGTCAAGGCGGCGATGTTCAACTGGGCGGTAGCCACCGGCAAGGAGGCCAGCAACCGGCGCATCGCCGGCAAGCCGGTCGAGGGCGCACTCGCCTGGCAGCACCGTCTCGCGGACAGGCTCGTGTTCACGAAGATCCGGGCCGGTCTCGGCGGCCGCGTGCGCTACGCGATCTCGGGCGGCGCCGCGCTGCCACTTCACGTCGCCCAGTTCTTCCACGCGCTCGGCATCCAGGTGTTGGAGGGCTACGGGCTCACCGAGACCTCGCCGGTGATTGCCGTCAACGGCGCCGAACGCGGCTGGCTGCGTCTCGGTACCGTGGGCAAGCCGCTTGAAAACGTCACCATCAAGCTGGCCGGCGACGGCGAGCTGCTCGTGAAGGGGCCAAGCATCACCTCGGGCTACTGGAACAAGCCCGACCAGACCGCCGAGGTGTTTGACGGCGAGGGGTTCTTCCACACCGGGGACATCGCCGACCTCGACGACGACGGGTTCCTGCTCATCACTGACCGCAAGAAGGACCTGATCGTCACGGCCGGGGGCAAGAACGTGGCTCCGCAGCCGATCGAGAACGAGCTCAAGCGCTCACCGCTGGTCGACAACGCCGTTCTCATCGGCGATGGCCGCCCCGCGATCGTGGCGCTCATCTCCCCGAACGGCGACGAGCTGCAGAAGTGGGCCACGCAGCAGGGCATCAGCTTCGCGACCCTCGCCGAGCTGACGCGCCACGAGCGCGTGCGTGTCGCCTACGCCCAGGTGATCGACTCGGTCAACGCAGGGCTCTCCCGCTACGAGCAGATCAAAAGCTTCCGTGTGCTCCCCCAACCCCTGTCTCTCGAGGCGGGGCAGCTCACTCCAACCCTCAAGGTGAAGCGGCGCGTGACCGAGAAGGAGTATGCCGCTCTGGTCGAGGAGATGTACTGATGGGCGAGGCTGATGGGGCAAGTCGAGAGTTGAGAGCGGCGGATAGGCGCTAGCCCAATGTGCTTTCCTAGTGTGAACCTGGACTTGGACTTGGACTTGGACCTGGACTTGGACCTGGACCTTTTTCGCTCCGAACATCCGCAGACGCTCGCGCCGCGCGAGGTGTTGCGACCGTGACTTTGCTTGAGAACCTCGCGAAAAGGGAGCTCATCGTCGTCACCGGCAAGGGCGGCGTTGGCAAGAGTATCGTCTCCGCCGCGCTCGGTAGCCTCATCCACCAGGCTGGCCGACGAGTTCTGCTGCTGGAGGTCGACCCACGCGAAAACCTGCATCGGTTCTTCTCGGCGCCACCCGCCGGCGGCGAGGTCGTGAACCTTGCTGCCGGCCTCTTTCTCGAGCACCTGAGCCCGCGGGCGGAGATGGACGAGCTGGTGCGCGAGCATCTGCGCATTGGGCTCCTGGTCAACCGAGTGCTCGCGAGCCCGGTCTACGAGCACTTCGCCGGCGGCGCCCCCGGCCTCAAGGAGCTGGCGGTCCTGGGGCACGCACTGCGCGCGGTCGCCGGGCCGCGGCGGGACAAGGCGCCCCGCGTCGACACCGTGGTGCTCGACGCCCCCGCCACCGGCCACAGCGTTTCGCTGCTCGCCGCCCCCTCGGTGGCCGCCAACGTGATCCGTCAAGGGCCCTTCGGCCGCATGGCGCGCACGCTTGAGTCCCTGGTCGCCGACCCCGGCAGGTGCGCCGTGGTGGTCGTCACGCTCGCGGAGGAAATGCCGGTTCAGGAGGCGATCGAGCTCATTGACCTGCTCCACGGCCGGCTCGCCCGCCGGCCCGATCTCGTGGCCGCCAACTGTCTCTACCCCCCGGCGGGGCCACGCAGCGAAGACGAGCCGGAGGCCGTCGCACTCTGGCGGCACCGCCGCGGCGTGAATGAGCGAGAGCTGCGGCGGCTGCGCGCGAGCTGGGACGGGCCACTGGTGGAGCTTCCACTGGTCGCATTCGACCACCCGCCGGAGCTCCTGGCGGCACTCGCCGCGCCGCTGGCCGAGGCGCTCTCCAAACCCCCAGGAGCGCTTCCCCGATGACTGACCCGACGCCCACGCTCAGCATCGTCGTCGGGGCCGGCGGCGTGGGCAAGACCACCCTCGCCGCCGCCCTGGCCGTGCACTTCGCGTCACGGGGGGAGCCGACGCTGGTGATGACCTTCGATCCCTCCCTGCGGCTGAAGGACGCCCTCGGCGTGAGCGAGGACGCGAGGACGGACGAGGTGGCGGTCGAGCTTTCGGGGCCGGGTGAGCTCCATGCGTCGCTGCTCGACGTGAAGCGAACCTTCGACCGCCTGGTTGGCCGTTACGCCCCCGACGAGGAGGTTCGCGCGCGCATCCTGGCCAATCGCTTCTACGCCGAGCTCTCGGGCACGCTCGCCGGGGTCCTCGAGTACATGGCGGTGGAGCGCCTCTTCGAGGTGGCCGAGCAGGGGCGCTACCGGCGAATCGTCCTCGACACTCCCCCGACCCGCCAGGCACTCGATTTCCTCGAAGCCCCGGATCGCATCCTGGCGTTTCTCGATTCCGGCGCCTTGCGGATCGCGCTCAAGCCCTGGTTCGATGAGCGCGGCCGGCTGCGCCCGACCTCCCGCCTCGGCTTCATCGGGCGCAACCTCGAGGCCTTCCTCGACCATGTCGTGGGGCTCGAGCTGCTGCGCGACATGGCGGAGTTCTTCTCGTCCTTCGGCCCGCTCTACGAAGGCTTCCGCGAGCGTGCACATCAGGTTCGAGCCTTACTGCGCGCGCGCCAGACCAGCTTCCTCCTGGTCAGCGGGCCAGGCGAGGACCGTGTGGCCGACACCCTGTTCTTCGCCCGCCGGCTGCGCGAGGCGGGCCACCGCCTGGGCCCGGTCATCGTCAACCGCGTCCATCCGCCTGCTCGCGGACGGTCGGACTCCCCCGCCCTCGAGGCGGGCGAGCGGGGCGACGGCGCCCGCCTTGTCAGTTGGCTAGGCGAGCGGGATGCGGAGGGAGTGGCGGCCCTGCGCGGCCTGCTCGGCAGCGCGGCGCCGCTCGTCGAGGTGCCGTTGCTCCCCGACGCCCCCAGCGACCTCGAGTCGATCGAGAGACTGGCCCTGCTCCTCGCCGACCGGCTCCCGCCAGCGCCGGCGTGAGCGGTCCGAGGCTTGCCGCGGCCACTCGCCTGGCAACCTGGAAGGATGTTCTCGCCCCCGCGTTCTCCGCCCAGGCGTGGCGCGCCAACGGCTCGATGTTGCCGATCTCGGCATTCGCCACGCCAGCCACCGATCTCCGAAACCCGCCCCTCGATTCCCGAGAGCCGATACGCCAGACCCGACAACCGATGGCCGGCCTTTCTTCCTGCTAGACTTTGCTCATGCTTCGCCTCTACGTGGTCCCTGCCGACGGGCCGCCATTTGAGAATGAACTCGACGCCGAGTCCCTGACCATCGGCCGCTCCTCGGCCTGTGGGCTAGTACTTGCCGATCGCTTCCTGTCCCGCACCCACGCCCGGATCTTCCGCGAGGGCGAGAGCTTCATGGTCGAGGATCTCGGCTCACGAAACGGCACCCTACTCAATGGCCAGCCCATCGAGAAGGCCGGTCCCCTGCGCCCCGGCGATGTGATCCGCCTCTCCGGCAGCATGATCACCATCAGTCCGGCGGATAACGCCGCCTCGCCTGCGGAGGCGCAACTGGGCGTTCAGGGACAGTCGCTCTACCGCTCGGCGGCGGAGCTGCTCAAGCCAAATGTCCCGCCGGAGAGCCAGGCGCCGACCGGCGTGGACCTGGTGCGGCGCCTGGCCGAGCGCATCCGGCTGGTGTCCGACGTTCATCACGACCTGGGAAAAAGCATCGACACTCCCGAGCTGTTGGAGCTGATCCTGAATCGCGTTTTCCAGCACTTTCGGCCTGAGGAAGGCGCCATCTTTCTGCGCCGGCCCGGCGGCGAGCTGCACCGTGCGGCCAGCCGTAACCTCCCCGGCGCCGGCGACGAGCACTTCTACTCGCGGACGCTGAT
>JAZDGE010000050.1:0-7222 GCA_043807175.1 Acidobacteriota bacterium | reverse complement strand
GGCGATCAGCCCGGCCAGGCCCCAGGCGGCGCCTGCCACCCACTTGCTCTCGGTGTGCGCCGCGACCACCGCCGCCAGCGTGAACGCCTGCGCGGCCTCGCCCGACGGGAACGACTGGTAGCGAGAGAAGGGCTCGAAATACCCCGAACCAAGCCCCTCCACCGGCTTGGCCCGCCCGGCCGCCTCCTTCAGAGCCGGCGTGATCAGCACCACCGAGAGGAGCGTGGCCTCGAATCCGTCCTCGGCGAGCGCCACCAGTCCCGGCTTGTCCCAGATGCGGCCGGCCGCCCAGCAGACGCCGAGGATGCCGAGCGGGCCGAGGCGGTGGCCAAGCGGCCGAATCGCCTCGGCGAGGTCGTCCGTGCGCGCAGTGCGATTGCGCTGCACCGCATCGCGGATCTCGTCGTCGAGCGCGTAGGCCCCGCCAACCGCCGCCAAGGAGAGGCCAAGGTTGCGCCAGTCCTGGCGCGCGAGGTGCGCCGGCCGCGCCGCCAGGGCGCCGAGATCGTCCCAGACCCGCGGCCAGAAACGCAAACGTTGGGCGCCGCCTCCGTCCTTCTCGCTCGCTTCCGCCAACGCCTCAGGTGGGTCGGGCGCGGGCGGCGCTGCGTCCTGCGCCACGCCGAGGCGGCCCATGATCAGCACGAGCAGGACCAGGAGCGAGCGCGCCCTGGCCGTCATGGCCTGACCTCCACGCCGGCCTTGAGCCGCAATTCGCCGAGCCGGAGGCCGGGCCAGTAGACCTGCTCCAGACCACCCATGAGGGAGAGCTCGCCGAGCCGCGCCAGCTCGGCCGCGACCCCGACTACCAGAGCCGCCTCGGAACGGGCCTGCACGGTCTTGCCGCTTTTGCCGACCAGGAACGGCGCCTCGTCGTCGCGAAAGCCCCCGGTCCTCAAACCCGCTCCCCAGCGCCAGCGCAACCCGTCCTCCCTGCCCTGCAGGCGCTCCCAGGAGAGGCCAGCCTCCAGCACCGAGCGCCCGCGCTGGTTGCCGGGCACCTCGCCGAGCGGGCTCCGGAGCGAGGACTCGTGGCCGACTGCCCCGAGCGTCACACCCAGGCGAGTTCGCCCCGCCCCCAACCGCCGATGCGCCGCCACCTGCCAGAAGGGCGCCCGGGTGAGCTTGAGATCTCGCCCGAGGACGCTGCCAGGCTGCGATGCCCCCCACCACCACGCGAGCGCCCAGAGACTGCTCTCCGGTCCGGAAGGCCGCGCGACCACGAGCACCGAGGCCTCCTCCGTCCGGGGTCCCGCGTGCCGGCCGCGCCTCGCGCCGATCCGCAGCGCTACGCCTTCGCCGAACGGCACGTCGAAGCCACCCTCCAAGAACGAGGCGACGCCGCCGCGGCTCGCGCCGCCGGTCACTGCCCCCCGGCTCCTGCCCGGGCGAAGAGACGAAGCATTTTGAGATCGATCTCAATACCACCGGTCGCCAGCGCCTCGATGAGGGCGAAGTCGCGCTGGCTGGAGTTGTACTCGGAGAACAGCACTGCGCCTTCGACGCCCGCGAGCGCGCGCAGCCGGCCGGCCTGCAGCAGCTCCCGCTCGGCGCCGCCCCGCCAGCCGAACGCGTTGTCGAGGTTGGCGCGCCGCCAGTCGGCGTCATCGCAGGTCCTGCTCCGGCAGTCCTCGCGATGCCCGTGCTCGCCGCCGGTCGTCAGCCAGCGAAAGTGAACGCCTCCGCCGTAGAGCCGCCAGGCCGGCTCGGCCTCCTCGCCTGTCGCCGGCGCCAAGCTCGCCAAGCCTACGAATGCAATCGCCAGGACCGCCCGAGCGCGCCCCGTCACTCCTTCTCCTTGACTACCAGGGAAAGCACCATCGTGACGACGCTGACGATCAAGGCGCCCCAGAACGCGGGCCCGAAGCCATCGACGCGGAACCCGATCCCGAGCGCGGCGGCGATTCGCGCCGCCAGCAGCAGAGAGACGGCGTTGATCACCAGCGTGAACAGCCCCAGGGTGAGGATGATCAGCGGGCAGGTCAGCAGCTTCAAGAACGGGCGCACGAGCGCGTTCACGAGCCCGAGCACCACCGCCATCAAGGCGAATGCCATCCAGGCCGAGCCCTCGACATGGATCCCATCCACCAGCCATGCCGCCGCGACCAGCGCGATCACGGCGATCAACCAGCGCGTCACCAGCTTGCCCATCTTTCGCCCTCCCTTGACGACCTGCCAAGCTTACCAGCCTCGGAAGGCAGGGGTCCGGGGTCCGGGGTCCGGGGTCCGGCCCCCACCCGGCCAAAGACAGGGGTCCGGGGTCCGGGGTCCGGGGTCCGGCCCCCACCCGGCCAAAGGCAGGGGTCCGGGGTCCGGGGTCCGGGGTCCGGCCCCCACCCGGCCAAAGACAGGGATCCGGGGTCCGGGGATCGTAAGGATGGGGGCGAGCGGGGAGCTACCATGCACTCGCGAGGGCAACCGGCGGCCCGGCGGGCCGTATACTCCGTACCGAGGAGGCATCATGCCCTTGCGCATATCGATGCTTGCTGCCCTTCTTCTGCTGGCGCCGCTGGCGCTGGCCGCCGCGCCCGCCCCCGCGATCTCGCCCGAGGCGCTGCGCGACACCATCGCCCGCCTCGTCGCCCGTTACGGCGAGCCCCGGGCGGCGCGCATCCGCCAGGGCGTGACCCAGGCGGCCGAGCGCTGGTGGGAAGCCGATGGCGACACCAAGGCTTTTGCCGACTTCTGCGAGACCAACTTCGTCACCGACCCGGCAGTCCTGGCCGCCTCGTTCGCCCGGCTCGAGCGCGTCCTCGAGCAGGTCGACGGCCATCTTCACGAGGTGCGGCGCGAGCTCCTCACGCCGCTCGATCTCGACACCGGTCCGGTCGGGGCCGCCGATCGCCTGCTCGCCGACCTCGACCTTGCGGCCCATGTCAACGAGGACCTTTTCTCCACCAAGGTGGCGTTCTTCGCCCTCCTCAACTTCCCCGTCCACCGGCTGGCCGAGCGGCTGCAGCAGGGCGCCAGTTGGGATCGCGAGACCTGGGCTCGCTCGGTGCTCATGGACCGCTTCGCCCTGCGCGTCCCGGCCACGGTGAGCCAGGAGATCACCCGCGCCACCACCGCGGCGGACCAGTACATCGCCAGCTACAACATTTTTCTCGGCAATTTGCGTGCCGGCGGCGGCGAGCGCCTTTTTCCCGAGGACCTCCGGCTGATCACCCACTGGGGCCTGCGCGATGAGCTCAAGTCGCACTATGGCGAGGCCGGCGGCCTTGAGAAGCAGCGCCTGATCCAGCGCGTGATGGAGCGCATCCTGCGCCAGGAGATCCCGGCGGCAGTGATCGACAACCCCGCCCTCCTTTGGGACCCGCAGAGCAACGAGGTGAAAGCGAAGCCCGGCGAGACGGCGCCCGCGCCGGCGGGAGCGCGCGAGCCCGACACCCGCTACACCACCTGGCTGGACTGCTTCAAGGCCCTCCGCAAGGCAGATCCCTTCAGCCCCACGGCGCCCACCGCGATCGCCCGCAGCTACGAGCTTGGGCGCCAGGTGCCGGAGCAGCAGGTCGCGGCGCTCTTCGAGTCGGTGCTGGCCTCCTCCGAGCTTGCGGAGACCGGACGGCTGATCGCGCGCCGTCTCGGCCGCCCGCTCGAACCCTTCGACATCTGGTACGACGGTTTCATGGCCGCCGGCAAACCGCCGGAGGCCGAGCTCGATCGCCTCGTCGCCGGCCGCTACCCCAGCGCGGCGGCCTTTCAGGCGGCATTGCCCGACATCCTCACCCGCCTCGGCTTCACGGCCGAGCGAGCGGCCTGGCTGGCCGAGCGCATCGTCGTCGACCCCTCGCGCGGCGCCGGCCACGCCATGGCCGCTCAGCGGCGCGAGGACAAGGCCCATCTGCGCACGCGGGTGGCCGCCGGCGGGATGACCTACAAGGGCTTCAACATCGCCGTTCACGAGCTCGGTCACAATGTCGAGCAGGTCTTCTCGCTCAACGGCATCGATCACTGGGCGCTGGCCGGCGTTCCCGCCAACGGCTTCACCGAGGCCTTCGCGTTCGCCTTCCAGGCCCGCGACCTCGAGCTGCTGGGACTGGGCAAGCCGGCCCAGGGCGGCGGCGAGGAGGCGCTGCACGACCTCTGGGCGACCGCCGAGATCGCCGCCGTGGCCCTGGTCGACACCAAGGTGTGGCATTGGCTGTACGACCACCCAGAAGCGACCCCGGCCGAGCTCCGCGAGGCCGTGCTCGCATCCACACGCGAGGTCTGGAACCGCTACTGGGCGCCGGTCGTCGGCGTCGCCGACAGCGACCTCCTGGCCATCTACTCGCACATGGTCGCCTACCCGCTCTACCTGCCCGACTACCCGCTCGGCCACATCATCGCGTTCCAGGTTGCCGAGCGGCTGCGGGCCGGCGATTTCGGCAAGGAGCTCGAGCGGCTCGCCCGCCAGGGCCGGCTGACGCCTGAGGCCTGGATGCAGAGCGCGGTGGGCGGACCAATCTCGAGCAAGCCGCTGCTGGCGGCGGCAAGGGAGGCTCTATCACGAGCGAGATAGGTTGCGACCGCCGGGAGCTGCTCGGAGCTGGCAACCGGGCGGGCCTGGGAACCTGCCCCATAGGCGCTAAGCTTCTCGCCAGCCCCCGTCGCGTGCACCTGTGGGGCACGCGCTCCGCGCGTGCTTTTTGGACAGCGCTAGCGAAAACGCAGGCGCGGAGCGCCTGCTCCACTGTCTTCTTGCTTGCGGCGCTGATGCTTCCCGCGGCCGCGAAGGCGGCCGAGCAGCCGCAATTCCGCGAGCAGATCGAGGTCGCGAGGCTGCTCATCGATGCCCGCGTGGTCGACCGCTCCGGCAACGCGCTGCTTGGCCTGACGGTTGAGGACTTCCGGGTGCTTGTCGATGGCCAGCCGGCCACCCTCGAAGCTGTCGAGTGGGTGGCGGGCGATGTCCCATACGCCGAAGGTTTGCCCCCGAAGGAGGCTGAGGCGGTCGGAGCGCCGGTCGTCCCACGTGGCAAGATCGTGGTGTTCTTCGTTCAGCCCGACTTCCAGTCCGTTCGCCTCACCGGCCTGATGAGGATGGCGCCGCGGGCGGTCGAGATCATCGATCGCCTGCAACCGCAAGACCTCGTTGCCGTGCTCGCGTTCGACTTCCACCTCAAGCTCCATCTCGATCTGACGACCGACCACGAAGCCGCCCGGCGAGCCGTCCAGGCCACGCAGATTTTCCGCGAGCCCAAGGTCGTCGTCTCCTCGTCGCCGTTCTCGCTTTTTCGCCACATCACCCACGAGCGGGCGCTGGCAACCACGTCATCCGAGGAAGCCATCGCCCTCACCGGCGAGGCGCTCGAAAAGCTGCCTGGCGCCAAGATATTCGTGCTGCTGGGCTGGGGCCTCGGCACGCTCCACGGCCGCTCCGGCGTGTTCATGGGACCCCACTATGCTCGCGCCCGCGCCGCCCTCGCCCGCGCCCGCACCTCCGTGCTGGCGCTTGACATCACCGATGCCGACTACCACGACCTCGAGGTCGGCCTCGAAAAGGCTGCCGAGGACACCGGCGGCTTCTACGTGAAGACGCACCAGTTCCCCGACCAGGCGGTGGCGCGTGTCACCCAGGCGCTCGCCGGCTACTACGTCCTGGTGGTGGAGAAGCCGCCAACCTACACCGGCGCCCACGGCATCACGGTCGAGCTGACACGCGCCAAGGGCGAGGTGCTGGTACGGCCCGTGATCGTCGAGCAGACCACCACGACGCAGCGGTAGAGGCAGGGGCTCGGGGTTTGGCGTATCGACCTCGAATAGGCAGGAAACTGACCACTGTGGAATCGTATGCTAGAGCCGGGAGGATCTATGCCCTTTCGAGCTGTCGCTTTCCGTGCGTGCCTCAGCTTCGCCCTGCTTGCTCCGGTTGCAGGAGCCGAGTTGGCGCCGACCAAGCTGTTGAGATTTCCCGACATCCATGGGGATAAGGTCGCCTTCTGCTACGCCGGCGACATCTGGGTCGCACCGGCCGGCGGGGGAACAGCGACACGGCTCACCGCCCATCCCGGCATCGAGGTCTTCCCGAAGTTCTCGCCGGACGGGAAATGGATCGCTTTCACCGGCCAGTACGACGGCGACGAGCAGGTGTACGTGATCCCGGCTGCCGGAGGGCAGCCCAGGCAGTTGACGTACTACCCGGCGCGGGGCCCGTTGACGCCCCGCTGGGGCTATGACAACCAGGTCTACGGCTGGACCGTCGACGGCAAGGCCGTGCTCTTCCGTTCCGTGGCGGACCACTGGGACACCAGTGACAGCCAGCTCTACACCGTCAGCGTTGCCGGCGGACTTCCCAGGCCGTTGCCAATGCCGCTCTCGGGCGCCGGAACGTTCTCGCCTGACGGCACTAGGGTCGCCTACTCTCCCCTCTTCCGCGACTTCCGCACCTGGAAGCGGTACCAGGGTGGCTGGGCGCAGGACCTGTGGACATTCGACCTGGCGACCAGGCAAGCAACCAGGATCACGGATTACCCGGGCACCGATCGCGACCCGATGTGGATCGGCGCCGCCATCTACTTCGCGTCTGACCGCGACGGGACGCTCAACCTCTACCGCTACGACACCGCCACCAAGGCGACGAGCCAGGTGACCCACTCGAAGAGCTCCGACGTGCGCTGGCCATCGGAGGACCCCAGCGGCCAGATCGCCTACGAGCTCGGCGGCGAGCTCCATGTCCTCGACACCAGGAACGGCAACGACGCGGCGCTCTCGATCTTCGTTCCCAACGACGGCGTGGCCATGCGGCCCAGCCAGGTTTCGGCGGAGCAGCTCATCGAGGACTTCGAGCTCTCCCCCAAGGGCGAGCGCGCCCTCTTTGTCGCCCGCGGCGATGTCTTCACCGCCCCGATCGAGAAGGGCCCGACCCGCAACCTCACCGACTCCCCCAACGCACACGACAAGTGGGCGCGCTGGTCGCCGGACGGCGCGAGGATCGCCTTCATCTCCGATCGCAGCGGCGAGGACGAGGTGTGGATCGCCAACCAGGACGGCACTGGAGCGCCCGAGCAGGTGACCAGCGGCGGCAAGGCCATGCGCTACTCCCCCGAGTGGTCGCCGGACGGTACCCACATCGCCTTTTCCGACAAGGAAGGCAGGCTTTTCGTGGTCACCGTTGCCGACAAGAAGGCCGTCGAGGTGGCGAAGGACCGCCGCGGCTTCCTGCGCGACTACGCCTGGTCGCCCGACGGCGCCTACCTCGCCTTCTCCCTCAACAACCCGAATGGCTACCGCTCGATTCACC
>JAZDGE010000049.1:0-2120 GCA_043807175.1 Acidobacteriota bacterium | reverse complement strand
CGTGCCCGGCCAGCGCGCGGGCCAGCGTCGACTTGCCGGCGCCGTTTAGCCCCGTAAGCAAAACGATCTCTCCGGCGTGTAGCTCGAAGGTAACGCCGGCCAGAAGCGCCCGCCCCCCCCTCGCGATGGCGAGCCCCCGGGCCGCCAGCACGACCTCGTCCCGGCACGGGGCAGGTCTCGGGAACCTCGGCGCTGCGGGGGGCGGGGCCGCAGCCAGCTTTCCGGCGGCGAGCTCGAACCAGCGGTGGACGGCGCCGCCAAGCCGCCAGCCGGCCTGCTCGACGATCAGTACCGCGCCGCCGCTGCCGGCAAGCCGCTCGAGCAGGGCCGACAGGGCGGCGGCGCCGGCCTCGTCCAGGTGCGCGGTGGGCTCGTCGAGCAGCACCGGCCGCGGTGAGGCGGCGAGCGCCACCGCTAGGGCGACGCGCTGGCGCTCGCCCGAGGACAGCTCGAGGAAGCGGCGATCCAGCAGCGGCTCGACTCCCAGAGTCGCGGTGATCGCCGCGAGCTCGGGGGCGCCGCCGTGCAGGTGGCGCGCCGCAGCCAGCTCCTGGCGGGGCGTGGCGAGAAAGAGCTGCGAGTCCGGGCGATCGAGACAGGTGGCGAGGAGATGGGCGCGCTGCCCCGGGTCGAGGTCGGACATCTCCTCGCCGTCGGCGAGCAGGCGGCCCTTTACCTCTGCCTGGCGCGCCCAGGGGAGCAGGCCAGCCAGCGTTCGCAGCAGCGTCGTCTTGCCGCAACCGGAGCGCCCGTAGACGCCGACCGTCTCGCCGGCCTCCACCGCCAGCGCGGCCTCGCGAATTACCGGGAAGGCCTGGCCGGGAAGGCGAATCGAGAGCCACTCGGCTGCCAGTGGCGTCCTTTTCGATTCGTCGACCGGTCGCGAGCTTGACATCGGTGCATGGTAGCAAGGGGAAGTCGACAGTCGACAGTCGAGAGTTTCCGCCACCCCCCACCCAAGCAAGCCCGCCCGCCCGTCCCCCGCCCATTGGGAGAGGATAGGAGTCACTATCGAGCTGAGCGTCTGGCCAAGGCGGGCGCAACGCCACTGCCGTTCCGGCGGTGTCCTGCAGGCCTGGCGGGTCACCAGGAGCGTGGGCACCGTCGCCGGCGTAGCCCGCATTCGTCGCCGCGGTCCGTAGCGAAAGCGCCGAGAGTGCGTCTCGGGGCCAGGTATGACATTTTGGTGCGGCGGCCACACCACCGGACTTCAGCCTGTTCGCTCGGGCTCCACAGCATGTCGACCAAGCGAGTCCAAAGTGTCATACCTGGCCCCGGGCACGTAGCTCCGAGCGACGCAGGCGTACTTTGCACAGTACGTCGAGGAGCGAGGAGCGAGTACGGCCCGAGATGGCGTGCTTTCGGCGCTTGCAGTAGGACAAGCGGTGGGGAATGCGGGCTACAATCGCCGGCGTGGTGAGACGGCACAGCGAGAGCGCCCGCCGGCGCGCGTCGCCCGCACCCGGCCAGCGGCGCGCGAGCGCCCCGACTGACCGGGGGGCACAAATCGCCCTTGCCGTTCTTGCGGTCGTGATCCTCGCCTCGGCCTTTCTCGTCGACCCTCGTGGCGAGTCCTCGTATGACGCGCCCAAGCGTCTGGCGACCCTGCTGGGCACGGTCCTGGCCGCTGCGGCGCTGCTGATTTGTCCCGCCCCCGGGGCGGCGGTGAAGCGGCCCCTGCGGCAGTTGCCCGGGCCTCCCCGAGTCGCTTTCCTGTGTTTCGCGGCCGCCCTCGCCGGCGCAGCGCTGGCCGCCATCGCCTCGCCCAAGCGCCCGCTCGCCCTCGACTCGCTGCGCGTCCTGCTCGTGCTCGCACTGCTCGTGCCGATCGGCGCCTCGCGCGCGCTCGCCCGCGGGCGGGCGCGAGCGTTGCTCGGGGTGTTCGTCGCCGCCTGCACCGGCAACGTTGTCGTCTCGATACTGCAAACTGCCGGGTGGTGGCAGCCCTTCGCGGTGGAAAGCCACGGCGGGCGGGTATTGGCCGGCGCCTTCCTCGGCAATGAGGGCTACGTCGCGCTCTCCTGCGCGCTGGCGGGGGTGGCCGCGCTGGTGGGGGCGTTTCTGGCGGCCGGCCGACGTGAACGGGCCGTGCTTGGGGCCGTGGCGCTATGCTGCCTCGC
>JAZDGE010000048.1:0-11674 GCA_043807175.1 Acidobacteriota bacterium | reverse complement strand
TCGCCGCGAGAACGCCAAGGCTGACGTAATCAGTGATCCGTGTCCCTTTCGGCAGCTCGGCAACCGTACGCGCCATCTGCGGTCCTCCCGTGCCTTCCCACACAGGATAACGCTGATGTCAAGTCTAAGTGAACAGTATTGCCTCTAGCCCGCATTTCTCACCGCTTGTCCTACTGCAAGCGCCGATAGCACACCATCTCGGGCCGTACTCGCTCCTTGCTCCTCGACGTACTGTTTAAGTACGCCTGCGTCGCTCGTCGCTACGTGCGGCCCGATCTGACGCACTCTCGGCGCTTTCGCG
The DNA here is from genome assembly GCA_043807175.1 of Acidobacteriota bacterium. Taxonomy (GTDB): domain Bacteria; phylum Acidobacteriota; class Thermoanaerobaculia; order Thermoanaerobaculales; family Thermoanaerobaculaceae; genus JAZDGE01. Next base: position 11,373 of record JAZDGE010000048.1, on the reverse strand, counting down.
ACGGACCGCGGTGAGAAATGCGGGCTAGCCATAGGCCATGAGTCATCAGCCTGAAGGTAAGGGCTAATAGCTGACAGCTGAAAGCTGATGGCTGACGGCTGACAGCCTTCTTTGCTACCAGGGATTCTTCGCGCTGCAGGCGGCGCCGGTGCGGGCGATGTAGTCCTGGTGGAAGTTCTCGGCGGGCCAGAAGGCGCGCGCCTGCTCGACCTGGGTGACGATTGGACGGCCGGCGAAGCGGTTTCCGGCGGCGAGCTCGGCAACCACTGCCTCGGCGGTGCGCCGCTGCTCGGGCGAGGTGATCCAGATCCCCGAGCGGTACTGCGAACCGATATCGAGACCTTGCTGGTTAAGCTGGGTGGAATCGTGCATCGCGAAAAACGCCTCGACCAGGCGGCGGTAGGTGATGCGGTGCGGGTCGAAGACGACCTTGACCGTCTCGGCATGGCCGGTCGAGCCGCTGCACACCTGCTGGTAGGTGGGGCGCTCGAGGTGGCCCTGCATGTAGCCGCTCGTCGCATCCAGCACGCCGGGCCCGAGGCGGAAGTAGTGCTCGATCCCCCAGAAGCAGCCGCCCGCGAAGTAGGCCGACTCGGGTGAGACCGGCTTGCTCTCCGGCGGAAGGGCCGCGCCCTTCTCGTGAAAGCGGAGCGACGCCGAGTTGAGGCAGTGGCGCTCACCGGTGGGGCGCGGGCCGTCGTCGAACAGATGTCCGAGGTGGGCGCCGCAGCGAGCGCAGAGCAGCTCGGTGCGCAGCATGTCATGGCTGTCATCGCGCTGGCGCCTCACATGCTCGGCGTCGAGCTCGCGCGAGAAGCTCGGCCAGCCGGTGCCGGAGTGGAACTTCTGCTTGCTCGAGTAGATCGGCAGGCCGCACACGACGCAGCAGTACACGCCGTCCTTCTTGTTGTCCTCCAGCTTGCCACAGAAGGCTGGCTCGGTACCGGCGGCCTGCGTGATCCGGTACGTTTCCGGATCGAGCCGGGCGGCGAGCGCCGCCGCCTCTTCCGCCGGCAGCGGGGTGATGTCGTATCCGGACTTCGAGTATCGCGGTCTCATGGTTTCGTTCCCTTTCGCCTCTGTCCCGGGGCTGGCCGCATTCCGTGAGGCCCCGGGCGCAGCTCCGGGGGGGCTCCCGCCGGAGCACGCCGGAGTCAGGGCGCCGGCGGCGACGAAGAAGGTGATGACAAGCCGGGGGAGCGTGCGACCCACCATGGCCCTGGAAAGCCTTCGGGCAGCACCGAATATTCCCCGCTCGCGATCTTCCGTTGGTCGCTCGCTCGGCTGGTCAGTCCGGGAGGAACTCGGTTTTGGAGGCGCCGCAGATCGGGCACACCCAGTCGTCCGGCAGATCCTCGAACCGGGTGCCGGGGGGCACGCCCGAGTCGGGATCGCCGAGGTGCGGGTCGTACCGGTAACTGCAGATGCCACAGGTGGTGGTGGGCGCCGCTCCCGGCGCCGGGGCCGCGGGCGCCGCGGGCTCGGGCTGGTAAGTGGGGGCGTTCTTGGGCGCCCGGCCCTTGCGGGCGTGGTAGGCACCGTATGTGAGCGGCGTGCCTTCCTTGAGAAGCTGCGCCCCCACGATCTCGCCAACGAACAGCGTGTGGCTGCCGGCATCCAGCTCGGCCACGACCCGGGCCTCGAGCACGGACAGCGCATGGTCGGTGACGAGCGGGCAGTGCAGGCCCGGGCGGAAGCCGACCCCGGCCAGCTTGTCGACTTGCCGCCCGGAGGAGAAGCCGAACCGGCCGATGAGCTCGGCGGGCGCGGCGTCCTCGAGCACCGAGACGGCGAAGAAGCCGCCGCCACGGATGAGGCCGTGGGTGAAGTTCTCCTTGTGGATGGCGACGGCGATCTGCGCCGGCTCCGCGGTGACCTGAAAGACCGTGTTGGCGATCTGGCCATTCTGCCGCTCGCCGGCGCGGGCAGTGACCACGTACATGCCATACGAGACCGTCCACAGCGCCCTGGGATCAAGCTCCATCGGGGTCCTCCCTCACTTCGACAGTTGACAGTTGACAGTTGACAGTTGACAGTTTCCCCCACACCCCACCCAGAAAACCCTCCCGCGCGTCCCCCAACCGTACGCCCGACTGGAATATTTGCCTCAGTCATTTCCAGCCCCGATCAGCCTCCTAGTCCCTGAAAGCTTCGATGACCAGGCGCTCCTGCTCGGCCTGGTGGAGGCGGGCGGAGCCGGTGGCGGGAGAGGCGGAGGGGGCGCGGCCGACGCACTTGAGTGGCGCCTCCGGGAAGGTCTCGCGCAGCAGCGGGGCGATGAAGCTCCAGGCGCCCATGTTCTGCGGCTCCTCCTGCACCCACCGCAGCTCGGTGAGCCCAGGCATCGCGGCGACCAGCTCGGCGAGCTCGGTAGCGGGGAAGGGGTAGAGCTGCTCGACGCGGACCATCGCGGCGCTGTCGAGGCGGTTGGCACGGCGGTACTCCAGCAGGTCGTACGCCACCTTGCCGCTGCACAGCAGCAGCCAGACCGGCCGCTCTGGCGGGGTTGGATCGGGCAGCACACGTTGAAACACCGTCTCAACAAGAGTGGCAGCGCTGCTTCTGGCGGTGTCTGCGCGGAGGAGACTCTTGGGCGTGAGGATGACGAGTGGCGTCGGGCTCTCAAGGTGCGCCTGCGAGCGCAGGAGGTGGAAGTGCTGGGCGGCGGTCGAGGGGACCGCGACCCGCAGGTTGGCGTTGGCGCAAAGTTGCAGGAAGCGTTCCAGGCGGGCCGAGGAGTGCTCCGGTCCCTGGCCTTCGTAGCCGTGCGGGAGGAGCAGCGTCAGGCGACTGCGCTGGTTCCACTTCTCCTCGGCGGCGGCGATGAACTGATCGATGACGATCTGGGCGCCATTGGCGAAGTCGCCGAACTGCGCTTCCCAGAGCACCAGGCTGTCCTCTCGCTTCACCGAGTAGCCGTACTCGAAGCCGAGCACCGCGTACTCGGAGAGCAGGCTGTCGAGCACCTGGAAGGGCGCCTGCGCGCCATCGAGGTGCTGCAGCGGCGTGTACTCGGCGCCGGTCGTCTGATCGACGAGCACTGCATGGCGCTGGCTGAAGGTGCCGCGGCGCGAGTCCTGGCCGGAGAGACGAACCGGGATCCCTGCCAGCAGGAGTGACCCGAATGCGAGCAGCTCCGCGGTACCCCAGTCGACACCGCGGAGGCCCTGATTCGTGGTTTGTGGTTCGTGGTTCGAGCCGCCCTCCCGCTCGGGGATTGCGAGCATGGCGCGGCGCGCTTGCAGTTGCCTGGCGAGCTTGTGATGGACGACGAAGCTGCCGGGAACGGTGGTCATCGCGGCCAGGACGCGATCGAGGGTCGGGCGATCCACCGGCGGCGGTGGCGGCGGCGTGGCCGGCGCCGGCGATTCCTCGGGCAGCAGGCACACCTCGGGCGGCGTGGTCTCGCGGGTGGCGGTGAAGGCCGCCTCGAGGTGCCGCTGGAAGTCGTCGAGGGCCGCCTCCGCCTCCTTGAGGTCCAGATCGCCGCGATTGACCAGCGTCTCGGTGTAAAGCTTGCGCACCGAGCGCTTGTCGCGGATGCGGGCGTACATCAGGGGCTGGGTATAGGCCGGCTCGTCGGCCTCGTTGTGGCCGTGGCGGCGGTAGCCGATGAGATCGATCACCACGTCCTTCTTGAAAGCCTGGCGGAAGGCGAAGGCAAGATCGCAGACGCGAATGCACGCCTCGGGGTCATCGCCGTTGACGTGGAAGATCGGCGCCTGCACCATCTTGGCCACGTCGGTTGCGTACACGGAGGAGCGCGCGTCGCGCGGCGCGGTGGTGAAGCCGATGCCGTTGTTGGCGACGATGTGAATGGTGCCGCCGGTGCGGTAGCCCGAGAGCGCGCTCATGTTGAGCGTCTCGGCGACCACGCCCTGGCCCGAGAACGCCGCGTCGCCATGCACCAGGATCGCCAGCACCCGCTCACGCTCGACGTCTCCGAGCTCATCCTGGGCCGCTCGTGCCATTCCCTCGACCACCGGGCCGACGGCCTCGAGGTGGCTGGGATTCGAGGCCATCGTGATCGCCAGGCTCTTCCCCTGCGGGCTCTCGTAGATGCCCGTCGCCCCTAGGTGGTACTTGACATCGCCGGTGCCCTCGCGGGAGAACGGATCGAGGTCGCCGTCGAACTCGCGGAAGATCTTCTCGTAGCTCTTACCGAGGGTGTTGGCGAGGACATTGAGGCGGCCGCGGTGAGCCATTCCGAGCACCACCTCGGCGGCGCCGGAGGCGGCGGCGTTGGTGAGCAGGCGATCAAGCGCTGGTATCAGCGCCTCCATGCCTTCAAGGCTAAAGCGCTTGTGTCCCAAGTATTTGGTGTGAAGGAAGCGCTCGAACGCCTCGGCCGCGTTGAGCTCGGCGAGGATGCGCCGCTTGTCGGCAGCGGAGGCCCAGGAGGCGCGGGAGACGCCCTCCACGCGCTGCTGGATCCACGCCTTCTGATCCGCCTCCTGGATGAACATGTACTCGACGCCGATCGGGCCGCAGTAGGCCTCCTGGAGGGCGTGGATGATCTCGCGCAACGTGGCGTGGTCGCAGCCGGCGAGCCCCTCGCTGTAGAACCGGCGATCGAGATCCCACAGTGTGAGGCCGTGGTGGGCAAGATCGAGCTCGGCGTGGCTCGGCGGCTCGACGTCAAGCGGGTTGGTGTGCGCCACCAGATGCCCGCGCACCCGGTACATATTGATGAGGTGCAGGATCTTGGCCTGCTTTTCGATGAGCGGGGCGCCGTCACTGCCGGAGAGGAAGGGGTTGGCGTCGCGGGCGATCGCGAGCGGCTTGTGGGGGACGCGAAGCGAGGCGAAGATCTCCTCGTAGAAACCATGCTCGCCGCCGAGAAGATCGGCGATCAGGCCGAGGAACGCCCCGCTTTCGGCCCCCTGAATCACGCGGTGGTCGTAGGTGCAGGTGATGGTGAGCACCTTCGAGACCCCAAGGTGCGAAAGCGCCTCGGGGTCCGCGAGCGCGTACTCCGGCGGATAGCCGATCGATCCGATGCCGACGATCAGGCTCTGGTCCGCCATCAGCCGGGGTACCGACTGACTGGTGCCGAGCATGCCGGGGTTGGTGACCGACGCGGTGGTGTCGGCGAAGTCATCCGGGGTGAGCTGGTTGGCGTGGGCGCGACGGATGAGGGCATTGTAGGCGGCGAAGAAGCCGGCGAAATCCAGCGTGTCGGCGCGCTTGAGAGCAGGCACGACGAGGGCGCGGGAGCCGTCGCGCCGCGGCAGGTCGACGGCAAGGCCGAGGTTCACGTGCTCGCCCTGGCTTCGATAGGGCGCCGAGTCGACCTTGCTGAAGACCCCGCGCATGGCCGGCATCGCGGCGAGCGCCCGCACCACTGCCCAGCACAGGATGTGGGTAAAGCTCACCTTGCCGCCGACGGCATCGGCGAGGTGCTCGTTCAGAAGGGCACGGTTCTCCTCGAGCAGCTTGACCGGGATCGACCGCACCGAGGTGGCGGTGGGGACGGTGAGGCTGCGCTCCATGTTCTCGACCAGGCGGGCGGCAGCGCCAAGGATGGGTGTGGCGCTCGGCGGCACCGGCGGGGCCTCCGGGGGCGGCACAGGTCTCTTCACCGGCGCCGGCGCAGCGGTGCCGAGTCCGGCACGGCCAGCAGGCGGCTCGTAGTCCGAAAAGAACTCGCGCCAGCTCTCCGAGAGTCTCTCGGGGTGCTCGCGGAACTCGCGGTACATCTCGTCGATCAGCCAGACATTGGGTCCCCAGCCTGTCGTCTTGTCGTCGCTCATGGTCGAACCTCGCAGCGCGCTTCAGTCTAGCAACACCACGGCAGGGCGGGTTGTTCCCGCCCGCGGGTGCGGGGGCGCCGCGGTTGCGGCCCGCGCCGGCCGGCAACCGGCGGCCTGGGTGTCCCCGCAGACTGCGGCCCAGGCGGCTGATCCTCGGGGTCACCCCTGAGTTGCTTCCGGAGTAGTCCGCGGCGTCGGTGTCCCCGCTGAACGCGAGGAGCTCTTGGGGGCGCTCATGACGCCCGCCGTGTAGGAGGCTGCGGGGCGACGTCTTTCGTGGCCCGGTATTCCGCCTCTACCGCAAGCTCCCCGGCCAGGAAGCGCCGCCGGCATTCCCCCCGCCGGACCTTCCCGCTGGAGGTCGTCGGCAGGCTGTGGGGACGGAGCAGGAGCACGGCGTGGGGCCGGATGCCATGCTCGGCGGCCACAGCCAGGCGGATCGCGTCGAGCACCGGCCGGGTGCCCGCCGAGCGCCAGGCCCGCTCGATCTCGTGCGCGACGACCAGGCGCTCCCCGTCCCCGGCATCGACGGAAAACGCCGCCCCTTGGCGGGGCCGCAGCGCCGGATGGGCGCTGGCGACGCTGGCCTCGATGTCGTCGGGGTAGTAGTTCTGACCCTGGAGGATGATCAGGTCCTTGCACCGGCCGACGAGAAAGAGCTCCCCGCCTGCGAGGAAACCCAGGTCGCCCGTACGTAGGAACGGACCGTCCCCGTCCGCGGTCCAGCCACCGAAGACGGCGGCGGTCGCTTCCGGGTTGTTCCAGTAGCCCCGGGCTACCTGGGGGCCGGCCGTCCAGACCTCGCCCACCGCGCCGTCCGGCAACCCTCGGGCGGACTCGGGGTCGACGATTCGCAACCGGCTTCCTGGCCGGGGACGGCCGCAGCTCGTCAACGCCCTCCCTCGCCCCGCCGGCAGCGGCCGGGCCTGTCCCCTTTCCAGCCCGGCTGGATCGAACCAGGCGATCCGGTACCCGGCGCCTTCGGCGCTGCTGACCATGAGGGTCGCCTCGGCCAGGCCGTAGCACGGCAGGAAAGCCTCCGGCTTGAATCCGGAGGCGCCGAACACCTCGGTGAAGCGCCGCAAGGTATCCGGCCGGACCGTCTCGGCGCCGCTGTACGTGATTCGCCAATGGCGCAGGTCCAGCCCGGGACACTGGTCGAGGCGGACCTGGCGGGCGCACAGATCGTAAGCGAAATCCGGCGCAACGCTGAAGACCGCCCGGTAGCGCGAGATCATCTCCAGCCAGCGGACTGGCCGCAGGAAGAAGCTCTCCGGCGGCATCATGATGCCGGTGCCGCCGCACCAGAACGGGTAGAGGATCGTGCCGATCAATCCCATGTCGTGGAAGTGGGGAAGCCAGCTTGCGATCACTCGCACCAGCGCCGGGTCGGCCGTGAGCCGCATCATCTCCAGGTTGGCGGAGAGGTTTTCGCGGGTGACCATGACTCCGCGAGGAGCCGCCGTGGAGCCGGAGGTGTACTGGAGGAACGCCACCGATTCAGAGCCGACCTCCGCGGGCCGCCACGACGCGGCAGCCGGTGCCTGCACTGCATCGGTGTCCAGCCAGTCCACCCCGGTGGCGGTGGCAAGGGACGGGGCCGCCTCCAGGCTGCGGCGGGCGGCGGCGGTCGAGAGTATCCAGCGCGGCGACGCGTCTGGCAGGATGGCCGCCATCCGCGGCGACGGCCGGTTGGGGCGCGGCAGCGGGCATGGCACGGCGATCACGCCGGCGTAGAGGCAGCCGAAGAAGGCCGCGATGAAGTCCAATCCCGAAGGGTACAGCAGCAACGCCCGGTCGCCGGGCGCGGCGTGGCGCCGCAGCGCCTCACCCACGGCGCGGGTTTGCCGGCGGAGCTCGGCATACGTCCAGCGGCCGCCCTCGCGCTCGCCGTCCGGAAGGAAGATGTACGCGGTCGAATCGGGCCGGTCGCCCTCCATTTGAGCGAGCCGTTCTACCAGGTCGGATGACAGATGGGCGCCGGTCATGGGGACTCTGCCACGGCTTGGCGCCGGAGGAACACGATGTAGTCGGCCATTCGATCGAGGGTGTCGATGTTCTCGACCGTGAGGTCGGTGTCGGGTATGTAGACGCCGAAATTGACCTCGACGAAGACGCCGATCTGCGCCACGGAGAACGAGTCGATCAGGCCGCTGGTCAGCAGGGGTTCGTCATCCCGCAGGGAATAGGCCGGATTCGGCATCAGGTCGCGGAGAACAAAAACTCGCAGCCGGTCCTTGATTTCACGCTTGTCCACGAGCCCTCCTCCTGCCTAGAATCCCTGGTAAACGAACGGCTTCGGGGACTCGAAGCGGGTGGCCAGGAACACCGCCAGCCAGGCCAGCGCCAGCACTAGCGACTGGACGAATGGCGGCCAGCGGAGGAAGACCGCCTCGTCCCGTCCCCGGCTCTGCGCCGCATCCAGCGCCAGCGATAGCGCGACCATGGACGCCAGTGGCAGAGCCGGCAGCACAACCGCCCAGCCATGCCCCAGCCCGCGCAAGAACTCCCACGCTACCGGCAGGTCCATTCGAAACGGGATCATGGCTCCGCAGATCGCGCCGGAGATCAGGATCATCCTCGTCGCCTGCTTCCACGCGGGCCAGTAGTCCCGCGGCGCGGTCGGGCGGCCTTCTCCGGCGAGCCGGCCGGCGACGAGGTAGACCCCGATCAGGCCGCCCCAGGCCAGCATGCGCAGGCTGAGGTCGTGCCACAGCCCACTAATCAGCATTGCCGCCATGGGCGGCAGGACCAGATTGGCGGCGGCCCGGGGATTCGCTTTCCGCCGCAGCAGCGCCCGGCTCAGCGGCAGGTAGATGTAGTCCCGCAGCCAGGCGCACAGGGTAATGTGCCAGCGCTGCCAGATCTCGGCAAGACTCCGGGAAAAGAACGGCGCGGCGAAGTTGGGCATCAGCCTGAAGCCGAAGAGGCCACTCACGCCGCGAACGATATCGGTGTATCCGGCAAAGTCGTTGTACAGGGCGAAGGTGTACGCCACCAGGGCGAAGAGAAGCCGGGGGGCGCCGTAATCCAGCGGTGTGACGAAGACGCCAGGCCCCACCTGTGCGGCGAGAGTGTCGGCGATGACGAGCTTGCGCACCAGCCCCACGGTGATCAGGGTGAAGCCGCGGGCCAGAACGTCGTTGTCCACCACCCGCGGGGCCGCGAGCTGGGGCAGCAGCGAGCGGGCGCGCTCGATAGGTCCCGAGAGGAGCTTCGGGAAGAAGAAGGAGTACAGGCCGAGTTCGACTGGATCCAGCGTCGCGCTCACCTGGCCGCGGTACGTGTCCACCAGCAGGGAGATGTTCTCGAGGATGCGGTAGGAAAGCCCGACCGGGATCAGGATGGTGAGAATCGCGGTGGAAGGGGCCAACCCGGCCGCCGCAAGCAGGCGGCCGGCTTCCCCGACGAAGAATCCAGCGTATTTGAACGCCGCCAGGGCCAGGAGATTCAGCCCGATTCCCCCCACCAGCCACGCCCGCCGCCCGGACCGGCCGGCCGGGAGCCGGCGTCCGACGAAGCCGTTGGCGACCGCCAGAGTGGCCAGCACCAGGACCAGCACCCAGGACCAGGTGGTGTAGAAGACGAGGGATGCCAGAAGCAGCCAGAGGTTTTGGGGCCGGCGCGGGATCAGGTAGTACACCGTCAGAACCAACAGCACGAACCCGGCGAAATTCAGCGACGTGATGCTCACCGTTTCACCGTTTTCGTCGAGTGGGATCGGCCATCGCCCCGGCGGCGACGGCCTGGCCGGTGCGTTCTGCCAACCAGCGGCTGAACAGGACAGCCCCGGTCTGGTTGAGGTGGTACCGGTCGTGCCATGCCTCCGGCGGGATCGGCGGCGCTCCGTCGAGCTGAAGGAAGGGAGCACCCGCCGCCGCGGCCCGCCGGCCGACCGCCGCCAACCCCGCGGCCCGCTCGGACAGCCAGGAGGCGCGGAACGTCAGGACCGACGGGTGGAGCGGCATCTCCACCAGCAGGAGGTTCACCCGGTCCCCCAGCCTCATCATGTCGTCCAACGCCCGCAGGTGCCGGTCCGAGAGCTTGTAGCCGGCCAGCCGGCGGATCACCGGGTCGGCGAATCTCTCCGGGTGGAGGGGATCGGGCAGCGTCTTGATCCAGACCTGGCCTGACCGGCCCCACCCGTAGGCGGAGAAAAGGGGCTGCCGCTGCCATTTCTGTCGCTGCGGCGCGGGATCAAGCAGGTTGCGTACCCCCAGGAACGCGCGGAAGGCTGCCGAGTGGTCGGTCAGCCAGCCGTCGAGGCTCCACTCACCGAGGCGGTATCGGACCCATGGGTTGCCAAGGAGGCGCTTTTCCGCCGCCGGGCCGGCTTCATCCGTGAGGTTGGCCATGGTCAGCCCGTACACCAGCGTGGCGGGGCGGTACTTTTCCACCAGCAATTCGGCCAGCCGGGCGGCGGTCGGTTCGGTCACGCCTTTGAGGCCGAAGTTGAAACCCCGGACTGGTCGCCCGGTGCGGGAGCGGTAGGCGTCAGCGAAGGTCTCCGGATCGATGCCGAGGTTGACCAGCGAGCTTCCGAGGAAGAGGCAGTCCACCGGGCCCTCGCGCGCTGTCAGACGGTCGAGGCGCTCCAGCTTGATGTCCACCTGGGGATGGCCGCTGCCGATGCTGGCCGGCGGCAGGAAAGCGAAGTGCCGCCAGCGCAGAAGGGCTTCCGCCAGCAGCAGCGACCCGGCCAAGAGGAGCAGGCTTACCGGCACCACCAACCCGAAGGGGCGGCGCAAACGGAGCGTCCAACTTGCCGGGGCGTCGGCGGCCGGTTGCATGCTGCTGTCGGGACCCATCAAGAAACATTCTATGAGGCTCGACGGCCGGGCTCAACCCGGGGCAGGTATGATTCCTGTTAAGTATAGTTGACAGCCGGCGACGGGCGGGCTAGGCTTGGCGGGTGAGCGAGTCCCACGTGACCTGGCGAGCGTTCGAGGACAACGAGATCACCCACTCGGGCGCCCACTACCTGCTGGCGATCGCCGCGCTCACCAGGCTGCGGGGAGCGCCGCGGGCGGCGGACGTCGCCCGCAGCTTGCGCGTCTCCCGCGCGGCGGCCTCGATGCAACTGCGGGCGCTCCACGAGCACGGGCTGATCGAGCTCGACGACCGGCTGCGGCTCCACCTCACCCGGACGGGCGCAGACCTGGTCGCGCGGGTGGCGAGCAAGCGCGAGGTGGTGCGGACCTTTCTCCACGACATCCTGCGCGTCGCCGCGCCGACCGCCGAGGCGGACGCCTGCAAGGTCGAGCACCTGCTCTCGGAAGAGACCGGCGCCGCGCTCGTCCGCCTGATTCGCTTCCTGCGCTCGGAGCACCCGGCCGCGCTCGCCTCGCTCGCCGCCTTCGCGGAGATGACGGCGGGCTGCCCGCCAGGCAGCCGCTGCGAGCTCTGCACCGAGACCTGCCTGCTGGCCGCCGGCGCCGGCGACGAGGGGCGAGAGGGCTTCCAGACCACTCGCCTCGAGCGCTAGGAGCCTGTCGGAGAAATGGTGAGGGCCGCGCGCAGGGGACTTGCTGCGGCAAAGGTCGCCAATGCAGCGTGTGGCAGCATTCGGGTTCGCAGATGCAGGAGATTGTGGGTCAAGGATCGCAAGTCCCCTGCGCCC
>JAZDGE010000047.1:0-2776 GCA_043807175.1 Acidobacteriota bacterium | reverse complement strand
GCCGATGCACTCCTGGCCACACTGGAGCAGGAGGCCGCGCAGGCGGTCGCCGGCCGCCAGGAGCAGGGCTCGGCGCTGCCCGCCGAGGAGCTCGCCCGCAGGGGCCGGGCCATCGCCAGCGGGGCGCTCCGCTACCAGATGGCGCGCCAGGGACGCAACCGGGTGCTCGCCTTCGACTTCGACGAGGCGCTCGCGTTCGAGGGCGACACCGGCCCCTACCTCCAGTACTCGGCGGTGCGGGCGGCCAAGATCTTCGACAAGCTGGCGCAGCATGGCCTGGCGGGGAGCGTAAACGAGGATGCCGCCGCCTGCGCCGCCGCCGCGGTGCCTGATGACCTCTGGGAGCTGGTGCTGGCCTGCGCGCGCACTCCGGAGATGGTGGAAAAGGCAGTAGCCTCGCTGGAACTCTCGCTGCTCGCCGGCCACGCCCGGGATCTGGCGCAGGCCTTCCACAAGCTCTACCACGACCATCCCGTCCTCCACGCCGCCGACGAGGCCACCCGAGCCCTGCGGCGCGCGGTGTTCCGGCTCTATGCCACCACCATCATGGAGATCCTCGAGCGCCTGCTCGGCATTCCGGTCCCGGCGGAAATGTAACGAGCCAGGCTGACGACGCTTCGCCAAGGGACTGACGAGGCGAGGCCTTGCGTCAGCAGTTGTTGGTTGTCGGTTGTCGGTTGTCGGTTTCCCCCTCGCCCCACCAAGGAATGCCATCCTCCCCAGGATGGGCTGTCAGCTCGGCCTCGACCTGGACGTGGACATGGACCTGGACTTGGACCTGGACCGCCCCCGATTGGGATAGCGGTATAAACTTCTCGGATGGCGGGATCGACGGGGCGGGGCGCCCTGCTCGCGGAGCTGCTCCGGCAGCGCATCATGGTGCTCGACGGCGCCACTGGGACAGCCCTGGCCACGCGCGGCCTCACCGCCGCCGACTACGGCGGTGAGGACCTCCTCGGCTGCCACGAGGCGCTCGTCCTTTCCCGTCCCGAAGTGGTTACGGACCTCCACCGCTCCTATCTCGACGCCGGCGCCGACATCGTCGAGACCGACACCTTCGGCGCCACGCCGGTGGTGCTCGCCGAGTACGGCCTCGCCGAGCGCTGCCGCGAGATCAATCGCCGGGCCGCCGAGCTGGCGCGCCAGGCCTGTGCGCAAGCCGAGGCGCTCGGTGCCAGCCGGCCGCGTTTCGTCGCCGGCTCGATCGGTCCCACCACCAAGGCGCTCACCCTCACTGGCGGGATCACCTTCGAGGAGCTGCGGCGCGCCTATTCCGCCCAGGTCGAGGGGCTCGCCGAGGGCGGTGTCGATGTGCTGCTGATCGAGACCTGCCAGGATGGTCTCAACCTCAAGGCTGCGCTCCTCGCCTGCCGGGAGGTCGCCCCGCACCTGCCGCTCGCGGTGTCGGCGACGATCGAGCCAACCGGCACCACGCTTGGCGGCCAGACAATCGAGGCCATCGCCACCATGGTGGAGCCCTGGAACCCGCTGTGGGTGGGGATCAACTGCTCGACCGGTCCGGGGCCGATGACCGAGCATGTGCGCGCGCTGGCCGCGCTCACCCCCTCCTGCGTCGCGGTGGTTCCCAACGCCGGCATGCCGGACGCGAACGGCGCCTACCAGGAGTCGCCGGAGGAGATGGCGCGAGTGCTGGCGCGGTTCGCCGCCGAGGGGTGGGTGAATCTGGTCGGGGGCTGCTGTGGCACGACGGTGGAGCACATCCGCCACCTGCGGAGCGTGGCTGGCGCGCACGCGCCGCGGCGGCCCCCGGACTACGACCCGGCGCGGCTGGCCGGCGGTGAGGCGCTCGAGATCACCCAGTCGCCCCGCCCGCTGCTCGTCGGCGAGCGCACCAATGTGCTCGGCTCACGCAAGTTCAAGGAGCTGATCAAGGCCGGGCGCTACGCCGAGGCGGCCGAGATCGGCCGCCGCCAGGTGCGCGGCGGCGCGCACCTTCTGGACGCCTGCGTCGCCGATGCCGAGGGGGACGAGCGGGCCGCCATCATTGCCCTCACCAGGGCTCTCCGGCGCGCCACCCGGGTGCCGTTGATGATCGACAGCACCGACCCCGAGGTGCTCGCGGCCGCGCTCGAGCTCATCCCCGGCCGGCCGGTGCTCAACTCGGTCAATCTCGAGGACGGCGGTGCCAGGCTCGAAGAGGTCGCGCGCCTCGCCCGCCGGTTCGGCGCGGTCGTGGTCGCCGGCTGCATCGACGACCACCCCACCGAGGGTATGGCCAGAACCGCCGAGCGCAAGCTGGAGGTGGCCCGGCGGCTGCTCGAACGCCTGGAAACCTGCGGGATCCGGCGGCGCGAGGTGCTCATCGACCCCCTCGTGTTTCCCGCCGCCACCGGCGACCCCAAGTTCCGCGCCGCCGCCGCCGAGACCGTGCGCGGGGTGAGGCTGATCAAGGAGCAGTTGCCCGGCGCGCTCACCATCCTCGGCATCTCCAATGTCTCGTTCGGGGTGCCGGCGGCGGGGCGAGAGGTGCTCAACGCGGTCTTTCTGCACTACTGCGTCGCGGCCGGCCTCGACGCCGCGATCGTCAACACCGAGCAGCTCGTGCGCTTCCCGTCGCTTGATCGCGCGGAGGTTCAGCTTGCCGAAGAGGTTCTCTTCACCGGTGAGCGGGCGGCGGTCGATGCCTTCGTGGCGCGCTATCGCGAGCGCCGGGCCAAGCCGCCGGCGGACCCGGCGCTTTCCGCCGAGCAGCGCGCCCGCCGCATGGTGATCGAGGGCTCGCGCACCGGACTCGAGGCATGCCTGGATGAGCTGC
>JAZDGE010000046.1:0-4608 GCA_043807175.1 Acidobacteriota bacterium | reverse complement strand
CGCCGTTTCTTCCACTACAAGATGGATGCCCCGATCCTGCACTTCTACTCCTACCTCTCGGCCCGCTACACGGTGCTGCGCGACTCCTGGAACGGGGTCGCCATCGAGGTCTACTACCATCGACCGCATACCTTCAACCTCGGCCGCATGGTGGCTGCGGTCAAGAGGTCGCTCGACTACTTCACGGCCAACTTCGGCCCCTACCAGCACCGCCAGATGCGCATCGTCGAGTTCCCGCGCTACGCCACGTTCGCCCAGTCCTTCCCCAACACCATTCCGTTCTCCGAGTCCCTCGGCTTCATCGCCCGCCTCAAGGAAGGTGATGACGAGGCCATCGACTACCCGTTCTACGTCACCGCCCACGAGGTCGCGCACCAGTGGTGGGCGCACCAGGTGACCGGCGGCAATGTGCAGGGCTGCACGCTGATGTCGGAGTCGCTCTCGCAGTACTCGGCCTTGATGGTGATGGAGAAGGAGTACGGGCCCGAGAAGATGCGACGGTTTCTCAAGTACGAGCTCGACAACTACCTGCGCAGCCGCGGCACCGAGCTGGTGGAGGAGATGCCGCTCCAGCTCGTGGAGAACCAGGGCTACATCCACTACCGCAGAAGAAGCTGCGGGCTGACGGCAAGGGCGTCGAGACCGAAGTCCCACTCGACGACTGGATCGACATCGGCGTCTTCGGCGACACCAAGGTCGCCGGCAAGACTGAGGAGAAGCCGCTCTACCTCGGCAAGCACCACGTGACGGGCCACGACGTCACGGTCGAGGTGGTGGTCGCCGAGAAGCCGGAGCGGGCCGGGATCGACCCCTACAACAAGATCGTGGACCGCAACTCCAAGGGCAACGTCAAGAAGCTGAAGGAGGCCGCTGCCGCTACGACGGCCAAGACGGCAGACAACAGTTGACCAGGCGCTGGCGCCCCGGCTGCCTTGGCCGGGGTGCTGGCGCTGCGCGAAGAGCAAATTTCGTCAGGTTTGGTGGTCCTGGAGCCACCCATCATTTGGCACCCATCTGGGTACGTGGAGGCGCTTCCCGTGCTGCGCGGCCCCGCTGGCCGTCCCCCGACGGAGTTCGCCTTCCGGGACGCTGGCGCCATGCTAGGATAGCTGTGGAGGCCGCCCGCCACCGGCGCGCCCCCGCTCCATCCTGAAAGGTGAACCGCGCCGGCCTCTTCTGGCTGGCTTGTGCGCTGGCGAGGGAGCACTCGCGTCGGGCGCGCCCCGCGACGGGGAGGTCCGTGATGGACCCGGGCCTGTGTCAGGCTTGTGGTGCAGTGCTGGAAGGTGGGGACAGGTTTTGCATCACCTGCGGGCGGCCGGTGCCGGCGCCGGCACCCACTCGCGCCCCGGAGCCCGCGCCGCCGCCGACCATCGTGCCGGCCGCACCCGATTCGCCGCGCGGGCGGCCCTCGCGGCGAATCGTGGTCATAGCGGCTGCGGCTTTCACCCTGGTCCTTGCCGCGGTGTTGGTGGTGGCGTTGCTGCCGCGCCGCCCTGCCCCTCTCCCCGGCGAGGCGCTGCTGCCTGTCGAGCCCGCCACGACCGGGATCTCGACCGCAGCGCAAGGTGATCATCGACACCAGGCTCAAGAAGGTGAAGGGCAGGTAGGGCGGCGCGTGGCCCACCCGCCGGCATGACCGTGCGCTCGACCGCGGCGCCGGGCCGGCCGCCCTGGCAGCCGGCGCGCCTGCCGAGGGAAAGCCGGTTACCGCAGCTCCGGCCTGGTGCGCTTCGGGGGTTGCAGCATTGTGAATGGGAGGTGTGAAATGGTCAAAGCGTCGGGGATCTCCCTCGTGCTCGGCGTCCTCCTTGGTCTTGCCCTGGGCGCAGAGGCGGCGGCGGGCGCCGACAAGGCGCAGCAGTACCTCGATCAGGGGATAGCACTGGCCGGGCAAAACCGCCACGCGGCGGCGATCGCCGCCTTCACCCAGGCGATCGAGGCCAATCCAAAGATGGCCGAGGCGTATCGCATGCGGGCGATCTCGCGCAAAAAGGTGGGAGACGCCCGCACGGCGATCAAGGACTACGACAAGGCCATCGAGCTCGATCCCGGCAACGGCAAGGCGTACAACGGCCGCGCCCTGGCCAAGATCGACCTCGGCGACCTCGACGGGGCGCTGGCGGATGCCAGCAAGGCCGTGGAGATCAACCCGAGGCACGCCACCGCCCATGTCACTCTCGCGCAGATCAACCTCGAGCACGGCAACACCACGGGGGCGCTCGCCGCCTGCAACCAGGCGATCCAGGCCGATCCGAAGGAGAGCACCGCCTGGTGGCAGCGGGCGAAGGTGAGGTCGCAGATGGACGACGATCGCGGGGCGCTGGCCGACTACAGCGAGGTGATCAAGCTCTCCCCCCGCGACGCCGGTGCCTACAACAACCGCGGGGCGGTCAAGCAGCGTCTGGGCGACCTCCCGGGGGCGCGGCAGGATTTTGCGAAGGCGGTGGAGATCGACCCCGGGAACCAGGCGGCGAAGGAGAACCTGACCAGGGTGCAGGCGATCGCCGACGAGCGCAAGGCCGGCAGCCCGAAAGCGGCGGCCGGCAGACCGAAGCCCGGCGCCCTCCCCGACGTGCGCGCCTCGCTGCCGCCCATCGACCCGGCGAGCTGGCTGCCAAGGTCGCTCACCGGCGAGGCGCCCGACGACCCCTGTAACACGGCCAAGGTCTTCGGCGACGACGTGCCGTGGCAGAGTGGGGGGGGTGGCGCCGCGACCTCACCTGGCAGCGCCGGCGAAGGGGGCATCACGCCGTTCGACGAAATTGCGCCCCTGGCGAGCTCCCGGTCCGACGGCGCGGTCTCGGTGGCGATCGAGGGGATGCGGCTGCTGTACGGCCCGATGTCGCGCGAGCAGGATGCGGCCTTCAACAAGAAGTGGCTGCCGCTGCGCGACTTTCCGACCCTGGAGGTGGTGGAGTACTGCAACCGTCTGAACCCGCTGCTCGGGCAACTGCTGTCGCTGCGGGGAGCGATCGCGGCGGCGGCGGCCGACTTCGACAACGCCTGGGCGGAGGCGGTGGGCGCCGCGGGGGCGGACGACGAGGCCGGCACGCGCGAGGCTCTCGGCATCGCGCAGCAGGGCCAGCGCCTGCTCGTCAGCCTCGCGCAGCAGGCCACCGCCGTGAGCCAGCAGATCGCGGCGCTCGGCAACCCCCCCGACCCGTGGGCGGCCAAGTGCGAGGCGCGCACGAGGCACAAGAAGGCGAGCGACGCGGTGGCCGAGGTGCTGGGCGGGGCCGGCGAGGGTTACAGCGCCTTCGAGGGCGAGTGGGAGGGCACCGTCAGCCCCCCATGGAGCAAGGCGCTGGATTTCGGGTCGGTGGAGCCGATCTACATGGTGATCTGGCAGATGAGCGTGCCGAGCTTCGATCGCTGGAGCACCTCCAGGGTTCTCCCCAAGACAAACCGGCCCGGCGAGATGCACACGATCCTGGTGTACTGCGCGCCGACGCTGTACCCGGGCCTTTGGTGCCAGTGGTTCCACCCGCGAGCAGATCTCCAGGGCACCCGTCCAGGCGTTCTCGTCGGCGGTGGGAGCCAGTGCCCCGAGCTGATGGACGTTCGAGAGGAGTGGTCGCTGGTCGGCGATACGTTGAGGATGCCCTCTCCACTCCCTGACTTCGGGACCCGTCCAGGCGCGATCGCGACGCTGCACCGTACCGACGCCGCTCACTTCACGGAGCCCGGGTTCCGGCCTGCCGATGTCAAGGACTGCAAGGAGAGGGTCGATGGCTGCTTGTGGCAGGATCTGGAGGCCTTCATTCGCAACCGCGCAGGCATCCACCGGGCGCTCGCCAGCCGGCCGCCGCAACCGCCCCCCGATGTCGGCTTGCCCGACACGGCGGACCCGGACCAGCACAACGTCACACGCTGGCTTGAGGGCTTGACCGTGGCCGGCGTCGCCGCCGCTTCCCGGTCGACCCCGGCGGCCGGGCCTGCGAAGACGGCCGCTTCAGGTGGTTCGCGCGGCGGCGGCGCGACTGCCGGCGGGGCCGAGGAGCAGCAGGCGAGGCAGGACCGCATCGCGTTCCACACGTCAAACATCGCGATGATCACGGAGAACCTCGCGCGCGACGAGGCGGAGCTTGCCAAGGAGACCGATCCCGAGCGGCGCGGTGCGCTCGAGTTCCGCCTCCTCCAGGCCAGGTCCAACATCCAGAACGAGCAGGACCAGGTCGCCAGCATCTCCACCGGCGACCTCGTCTACTCGCGCACGCCGTTCGACGACTATGCTCGCGAGAGGTTCATCGACAAGACCGCCGAGGACTCCCGCGACCTCCAGGCGATCAGCAAGGCGATCGCCGCGGGTGACCGCCTGGCCGCGATGCTGCCATCCGGCGAGGCCGAGCAGGCGCGGGCGTTCCTCAGGCGACAGCTCGGCCCGGACGCGATCGCGCGCCTCGACGTGGAGCAGGCCCGAAAGGCCGTTGCGGCAATCCACGAGAAGGTCGCGGGGTACCTCGAGGGGGAGGCGGCGAGGTCGGAGGAGGCGGCGGCAACGGCGAAGCTCTTCGAGGATGTCGCAAACAATTGCGCGACGACCGGAGCGGTGGCCGCGGTCGTCGTGGCCGGCTCCGGCAGCCTCCTGATGGGGGCAGGGTCGGC
>JAZDGE010000045.1:0-3757 GCA_043807175.1 Acidobacteriota bacterium | reverse complement strand
CGTGCTGCCACCCGTTCCTCCCGTGGCGCCCGATGTTGAGGCGCTATCGGCCCTGGAACGGCTTGCCGCCTCCCCGTTGCTCGCCCACGGCGAGCTGCGCGCGTTCTACATTGCGCTGGTGGAGATCGCCAAGCGCTACCTCGAGCGCCGCCTGGATGTCCCGGTTCTCGAAATGACCTCGACCGAGATGGTCAGCCTGCTGCGTGACCGCGAGAGCACACGCGACTTCGCCGTCGCGGCGCGCGACCTGCTGGGCGCGGCCGATCGGGTCAAATTTGCTTGCGGTAGCGCCGAGATCGTGCTCGCCGAGCGCCACCTCGCCGGGGTGCGGCAGATGATCGCCGCGCTGGAGAAGCGGCTGCGTCCGGTCGAGCCAGAAACGCCGGAGAAGGCCGCATGAGCCCCCTCGATGGCTTTCGCTTCCAGGAGCCATCGTTCCTCTGGCTCGTGCTCGCCGGCGTCCTGGTCGTGCTGGCGTCGTGGCTGCGTGAGCGACGAGGGCGGGCGATCGCCTATCCCGGTCTCTCCCGCCTGCCGCGACCGTTGCCGAGCTGGCGGGTGCTCGCTCGGCGCCTGCCGGTCGCGCTCGCCGGCCTCGGCCTCGCGGCGGGAGCGGTGGCGGCGGCGCGCCCCCAGCACGGGACACTCCGCCAGAATGTCACGACCCAGGGCGTCGATATCGTGGTGGCGCTTGACGTCTCGGGCTCGATGGCCGCCGAGGACTTCCAGCCGCGCAACCGCCTCGCGGTGGCCAAGCAGGTGGTCGCCGACTTCGTCGCTCGCCGGCGCAGCGACCGCATCGGTCTGGTGGTGTTTGCCGCCAAGGCGCTCACCAAGTCGCCACCGACCACCGACGTCGGACTGCTCTTGCGCCAGCTCGACGATGTCCATCTCGACATGCTGCCGGACGGGACCGCGGTCGGTTCCGGCCTCGCCACCGCCCTTTCACGCCTGCGCCACTCGCAGGCGCAGAGCCGGATCATCGTGCTCGTGACCGACGGCGCCAACAACACCGGCGAGATCGACCCCACCACCGCCACCGACATGGCGCGGGCGATGCAAGTGCGGGTCTACACGATTGGCGTGGGCAAGGGGGGCAGGGTGCCGGTCCCGGTTCTCGTGCGCGACCCCTTCACCGGCCGCACCGCAAAGCGCACGGTCCCGATGGAGGTTGACATCGACGAGGGGTTGCTCAAACGGATCGCCGTCCGCACCAGTGGCGAGTTCTTTCGCGCCGCCGACCCCACCTCGCTGCGCATGATCTTCGACCGCATCGACCAGCTCGAGAAGTCGGAGATCAAGCTCACCGCCTTCAAGCGGTATCGCGAGCTGTTTCACCCCGTGCTGATCCTCTCGGCACTGTTTCTGGCCGCCGCCGGCCTCGCCTGGGCCGCCGGCCTGCGGGTCGCGCCCCGATGAGCGCAACAACATGACCTTCGCGGCGCCTTTCTGGCTTTGGGCCCTACTGGCGGTCCCAGCCCTGCTCGCGGTCGAGCTGTGGGCGACGCGGCGGGATCGTGAGCGAGTCTCCCGGCTGGTGGCCAGGCCGCTGTGGGCTCGGGTCGTGCGGCGCCCGCGCGAGCACTGGCGCTGGATCACGCTGGCGCTCGTGCTTGTGGGAACCGCGGCCCTGGTGGTCGCGCTCGCCCGCCCGCAGTGGGGTATCGTGCGCGAGAAAGTCGAGCGGGAGGGAGTCGATGTCGTGCTGCTGCTCGACGCCTCGGGCTCGATGGCCTGCGAGGATGTGCCGCCGAGCCGTTTTTTCCTCGCCCGCGCCGCGCTCACCGCCCTCATCGAGCGCCTTCCCGGCGACCGCTTCGCCCTCGTCGCCTTCGAGGGTGAGGCCTACCCCCTCGTGCCGCTCACCCTCGATGCCGATGCGATCGGCCTCTTCCTCGAGACCGTGGAGCCCGGCATCGTCCCCGCACCCGGTACCTCCATCGGCGCCGGGCTCTCGCGCAGTCTCGAGCTGTTCGTCGACGCCGCTCGAAGCAACCAGGTGATGGTGGTTGTCTCCGACGGTGAGGACCTCGAGGGCGAGGTGGAGGCCGCCATCGCCAGGGCAAAGGCAGCCGGGGTCGTGGTCCACGCCGTCGGGGTGGGAACGGGGAAGGGCGCGCCGGTGCCCGACTTCGACCGCGAGGGCAGGCCCGCCGGGTTCAAGAAGGACGAGGACGGCGCGGTGGTGGTGTCCCGGCTGCATGAGGAAACACTGCAGGCGATTGCCCAGGCCACGGGTGGCCAGTACCTCAGGCTTGGCGCCGACGGCAGTCTCGTTCAGCTCGCCAGCGCGATCGACGCGATGGAGCAGAAGACCCTGGCTCGCGAGTTCTCCTACCAGAAGAAGGAGCGCTACCAGTTGCCGCTTGGCGTGGCGCTGCTCGCCTTCACGTTCGCCCTGCTCCTGCCATTGCCAGGGTTTCGAAAACGGGGGCCGGCAATGTCGAGCCCTGCGGCGAAAAGACGCCCCACGATGCCGGTCGCCCTGGTGGCGCTGGCAGCCGTGCTGACGGGACAGGCGCCGCCAGCGCTTGCCGAGGGACCGGAAGTGGCCAACGAGCTTCTGCTGCGCCCGCAACGCCACACCGCCAGCGGACGCCGGCACTATGCCGCCGGCGATCATCCCAAGGCGCTCGAGAGCTTCGAGAAGGCCGCGGCGGCGCGGCCTGCCGATCGCCGCACCCGGCTCAACCTTGCCGACGCGCTCTACAAGAACGGCAAGTACGAGGAGGCAGCCGCGATCTTCCGCGCCCTCGGCGCCGACCCCACCTCGCCGCTGGCCGCTGCGGCCCGTTTCAACCTCGGTGACACCCTCTTCCAACAGCAGGACTACGAAGGTGCCGCGCGCGCCTTCCGCGAGGCGCTCGCGCTGCAGGCCGAAGACCTCGACACGCGCCGAAACCTTGAGCTCGCCCTACGCGCACTTGCGGAGCAGAAGAAGCAGCAGGAGCAACAGGAGCCCAAGGACCAGGAGCAGCAGGGCCTGCGCGACGAGAAAAACCAGCAGCCCAAACCGCAGCCGCGCCCGCAAAGTGTGGAGGAAAAGGAGAAGGAGCGTTTTCAACGCGAGACCGGCATGCCCAAGGAGCGCGCGATGCAACTGCTCGAGGCGCTCCAGCAGAACGAGAAGGAGGAGCAGAAGCGCCTGCTCGCGGCGCGCCGCGCCGAGCGCAAGAAGGGGAAGGACTGGTGACACCGCCGCCCACCCACCCAGGGGACCGGGGACCGGGGACCGGGGATAGGCCGCCCGCCCGCCCGGGCAAAAGGCAGGAGGCAAAAGGCAAAAGGCCGGCCGCCTACCCCGTTGGCGTTAGGTTAATGTCCCCGCCCGAGTTGGACCTGGACCTAGACGTGGACCTAGACTTGGACCAAGACCTAGACTTGGATCTGCCGCGTTTGGTGGTGTCCCGCGAGCATCCCTGTGGTGAGGGACCGGAAGCTGATGATTTCCTCGACTCAAGGCGGTTGGACGAGCGCCAATGCCGCGCGGGTGCTGAAATTCACGTTGCGCAGGCTGGTCCAGGTCCAGGACCAAGTCCAGGTCCAGCTCCAGGTCCAGGCAACGCAGCGAGCTCAGGCTAGCGCCCATGCCCACGCACCCTCCCGGCACGCGAGCGGCAACAAAAGGAGTACTGGCAGTTGTGTGCGCGCTCCTCGTGCTGGGCACCAGCGCGGCGGCGGAGGAGGTGAGCTTCCGGGCCGAGGTCGATGCCACCCGGGTTGGTCTCGAGGATCAGCTCCAGCTCATCGTCACCAT
>JAZDGE010000044.1:0-2228 GCA_043807175.1 Acidobacteriota bacterium | reverse complement strand
TCACGTTCCGCATCCCCTCGCGGAGAATAGCTTGCGCCAACACCGTCGCCGTGGTCGTTCCGTCGCCGGCGACGTCGGAGGTCTTGGAGGCGACCTCGCGAAGCATCTGTGCGCCCATGTTCTCCAACCTGTCCTTGAGCTCGATTTCCTTCGCCACGGTGACCCCGTCCTTGGTGATGACGGGCGAACCGAACTTCTTCTCCAGAATGACGTTGCGACCCTTGGGTCCGAGCGTCACCTTGACCGCGTCCGCGAGCTTGTTCACGCCGCGCAGGATTGCCTGGCGGGCCTCTTCCGAGTAAACGATCTGCTTCGCCATGTCGTTCTCCTTACTTCTTTTCGATCACGCCGAGGATCTCGTCCTCGCGCACGATGAGCAACTCGTCATCGCCAATCTTGATGTCGCTGCCGGAGTACTTGCCGATGAGCACCCGGTCACCCTTCTTGACGTCGATAGGCATCCGCTTGCCGTTGTCGTCCAGCTTTCCGGGGCCGACGGCGATGACCTCGGCCTCTTGAGGCTTCTCCTTCGCGCTGTCCGGAATGATGATCCCACCCTTGATAACTTCCTTCTCCTCGAGACGCCGGAGGAGTACCCGGTCATGAAGCGGTCGTACGTGCATACTCGTAATCTCCTTCCTTTCTTTGCTTTGGCTCTGTTTGCCGGCGGCCGCTTTAGCAGTCGCCCGGCGAGACTGCCAACAAGATAGTACCTGAGTCCCTCCCTGTCAAGTCCGAGAAGCGGCTTGCCCCCACCCACCCGCCCGCCATTGGCCATTAGCTTATGGCTCCCCCACCCACGAGGACAGCTCGCCAGGGCCGACCCGCCCAACCGTTGGCCATCCGCCTCTGGCACCCCCGCCCCGACTGCGCGCGACGGGCGGCCCCGGTCGGGCGAGTTGCCATTACACTCCCGGAGTGGCAACGCGAGCGATGAGAATCCTCTTCCTCACCCCGCGGCCCCCCTGGCCGATCCGGCGCGGCGACCAGGTTCGCGCTGCGCGCCTGATCGCCGAGCTGGCTCGCCGCCACGAGGTTCGCGTCGTGACCTTGCGCCCCCCTGGCTTCCCGCCCTGCGCGTGGCCGCCAGGCGTATCCGGTCACGAGGTTCGCCAGGGCTGGTTTCATGCCCTGGCGGGGCTGCTCTCCCACCTCGACCAGCCAATCCAGGTCGGCCTTCATAACCGGCCCGCGTTCCATCGACGCGTGCGCCGCCTGACCGCCGAATTTCGCCCCGAGGTGGCGGTTGTGGTGCTGTCACGGCTCGGCGCGGCGCTCCCGGCGCTCGGGGCGACCCCGGTGCTGCTCGACCTCATCGACTCGCTCGAGCTCAATCTCGCCAATCGCGCCGCCCGGCAGCCGCTGCTCGGCCCCCTCCTGCGCTGGGAGGCGCGCCGCATCGGCCGCTGGGACAGCGCGTTGATTTGCCGGGCCGCGCACGCGGTTGTGATCAGCGAACGCGACCGATCCGCGATTCTCGACCGCGATCCCGAGCTTGAGGACCGCCTCTCGGTGCTGCCTGCCGCGGTGCCGGTCGCCGAGCAGCCTCCGGATGCCTCCCCGCGTCACGAGGTCGTCATCCTGCCCGGGAACCTAGGCTACTTTCCGACCGTCGACGGCGCGCTCTGGTACGCCCGCGAGGTCTGGCCGCGTCTGCGGTCCTTGCGGCCCACCGCCGAGTGGTGGCTCGCCGGCGCCCGCCCCGCCCGTGCCCTGCGACGGCTCGCGTTGCTTCCCGGTGTGCGCCTCCTTGCCGATCCCCCGGATCTCGCCCGCCTCATCCGCGGCGCGGCAGTCGCCATCGCGCCGCTGCTGGCTGGCTCCGGCACGCCGAACAAGGTGCTCGAGGCAATGGCCGAGGGCACGCCCGTGGTCACAACGCCCGCCGGCGCCGAGGGCCTTGCGACCGCCGGCCGGGATGCTTTTCGAGTAGCTGGAGATGGCCCTGGTTTCGCGCGCGCCGTGGCAGACCTGCTCGCCAACCCCGAGGCCGCCCGCGCCCAGGCCACGGTGGCCTGGCAGTACCTGCTCTCGCGCCACGCGCTTCCGATCGTCGCGGCCGAGCTCGAGGCCATCCTGGAGCGGATCGCCCGCCGCCCCTGATCGCCGCCGGCCCAGGGCGAACAAAGAGCGCACCTCATCGCGGCTTAGCCGTCGCTTGCGTGGGCGGATCGAGCCCTGCTTTGCTGTCCCCTGTCCCCTGTTCCCTGTCCCCCGGGCGGGCGGGG
>JAZDGE010000043.1:0-12423 GCA_043807175.1 Acidobacteriota bacterium | reverse complement strand
GATCTGACGCACTGTCGGCGCTTTCGCTACGGACCACGGTGAGAAATGCGGGCTAGCCAAAGGAAGTCGAGAGTCAAGAACTCCCCCGCCCGCCCAAACGCGCAGGTGAAGGCTAGGTGCATTGCCTGGACCTGGACTTGGACGTGGACTTGGTCCTCCCCGCGCGACGTGAACCCAAGCACTCGCGTCGACCCGACATTGGCGCTCCTCAAACCGTACTTCGTCCATGAAACCAATCAGTTTTCCGCCGACGGAGTCGAATCGTCGGAAACGACCCCAACTGCGGGAGGTCCAGGTCCACGTCTAGGACCAAGTCCAGGTTGGATCGTAGCGCTTATACCCCACTCACCCCCGTGGAAGGTCTCGATACCCGGCCGGCCATCGCGCAGGCGGCGCCCACGCGCTACACTAATGGCGCCATGGCTACCTTGAAAGCGTACCTGGGTGTCGCCCGCGCTCCCTTTCTTGCCCTCCCGCCGACCCTCATAGCAGCCGGAGCCGCGGCGGCGGCCTACGAGGGCGCCTTCTCGTGGACCCGCACCGTGATCGCGCTCGTTGGCCTGGTGGCGCTCCATGCCGCCGTCAACATCCTCAATGAGGTTGGCGACATGCGCAGCGGGATCGACCTCGCCACGCGGCCGACGCCGTTCTCGGGCGGGAGCAAGACGCTGCCGAGCGGCGCGATGTCGGTCGGCGCCGCGCGGGCACTCGGTCTCGCGTGCGCCGCCGCCGGCGGCGCGATCGGGCTCTGGTTCCTGCTGAAGGTCGGCTGGATCCTGCTGCCGCTGCTCGTGATCGGAGCGGTCGCGGTGCTCGGTTACACCAACTTCCTCGCCCGCGCCGGCCTGGGCGAGGTCTTCGCCGGGCTCGGCCTGGGCGCGCTGCCGGTCTGGGGTACGTCGCTGGTGCAGGGGGGCATCCCCGCGCCTCCCTCCTACGCGGCCGCCCTGCCGGCCTTCTTCATGACGTTCAATCTCCTCCTCTTGAACGAGTTCCCCGATGAGGCGGCGGATCGCGCCGGGGGCCGGCGCAACCTCGTGAACCTGCTGGGACGAAGGGCGGCGGCGGCGGTCTGGGCGCTGGCGGCGCTGGCCGTGCCCCTGGTCATTCTCCTCGCAGTAGCCAGGCGGACACTCCCACCCGCCTGCCTGGCCGCGGTTTTGCCATCGTTGCTGCTCATCAAGCCGCTTGTCTGGGCGTTTACATCGCCCGAGGCGCCAGTGCCAATTCCAGCCCTGGGCGCGAACGTTGCCTGGAACCTCGCCACCAACAGCGTGTTGGCCGCGGCGCTGGCCGTCGCTGTCGCCCTGGAGTAAGCGCGAGCCCGCACCTCACTAGATACGTGATGAGGGAAGGATGCGACCGAATGGGATGAGCTCTCGAGTCGCGCAAGGGTGGGGGACGGGCGGGAGGGCTTGCTGGGTGGGGTGTGGGGGAAACTGTCGACTATCGACTTGTGGCGTCGCCTCGGCAGTATGAGGCGGCGCCGCCATAGAGCTTGGTATACTTTTCACGAGCAGGGGGGAAGGGAGTCAACGATGCACATCACGAAATTGGGCGTTCTTGCCGTCGCAGCTCTCACCTTCGCGTTGCTGGGGTGCTCGAAGGAGCTCAAGCCCGACCATCGCGGGGTGTTCCTGGCCAGCGGCGAGAAACTTCAGGAGCTTTCGCCGGTGGGTATCGACAGCGACTTCACGCCGGAAGGGTTCCTCATCTCGTACTTCTCCGGAGAGCCCGGCGTCACCGGCCGGATTTCCGACACCTGCCTGATCCTCTATGGCGACTACAAGCCCTTCGATCTGCGGGCCTTTGCCAACCGGGGCGAGCGCTACGAGATCGATTCCACCCAGCCCAAGCTTGCGGATTCCATGGAGGCGGGCGGGATGCGCAAGGAGCCGGAGATGACCAAGGTCCGCTTCACCAAACCGCTCAAGACCGGCGTCTACGTCCTCGACGTGCAGCAGGCCGACGGGTCCAAGCTGCAATTTGCCTTCCGGGTCGAGTAGGTCCAAGGGGAATACCGGCCAGGGCCTTTTCGCTCTTTCTCTTGTCGCCGCGGGTGCGGCGCAGGAGGTTGAAGCCATGACGAACGTGACGCTCACCACCGGTCAGCAGGCACCTGGGTTCTCATCCCCGACGAGCACGGGCGGGTGGTGACCAACATCGATTTCGCCGCCAAGGTCGCCGAGAAGCTCGCCGAGCTCCGCTGATCCGCCGGCAGAGAAGAGTTCTGACTTTCGACTCTTGACCGGCAGGGTGGTGGGTGGGCCCGGGGCCATCATAGTGCGGATAGAATCGCTGGCGTGTCACCCCTCCGCCGTTCTTGGGCCTTCTTCGCGGGCGCGCTGGTGCTGTACGGCCTGTCGGCGGCCCGCGGTCCGATGTGGGGCGACCCCTCGAAGCTGACCGTGTACGCCCTCGCAAGCTATTTTCCGAGCCTCAACCCCGGGGACCACGCGGGCTGGACGGTGCTGGCCTGGCTTTGGGCGCGGCTGGCCCTCGGGGTGGATCCGGTCGTCAGCCTGCACCTCCTGTCGGTTGTGGCGGGCGCGGCCGCGGTGGGAATTCTCCACCGCCTGGTCGGTGAGGTCACGGGTGAGGCCGGGCCGGCCGACGGAGCCGCGGCGGTGGCGCTCGTGGCTCTCCCCCTCTGGTGGGTCTCCGGCGTGACCGAGAGCTATGCTCCCGCGCTGGCTCTGGCCTTGGCCGGCTGTGTCATCTCGAGAAGGTCCTCGCAGGCGTTCGGCGTTGTGGCTGGAGCGCTGGCTGGGCTGGGTGGGGCCACGCACGTGTTTTCCCTGGTCGTGAGCGGGCCGTGGCTGGCCGCGCAGCGGGGCAGGCGGGGGTCGTTGCTTCTCGGGGGTGCTCTGGGTCTGGCGCCGGTGTGGCTTGGGGTGCTGGGCGTTCCAGCCGACCCGTTGACCGGCCACCAGGCGGGTGGCGGGGGGAGCTGGGGATGGCACCTGGCGGCATTCCTGCGGCCTTCGGGGATGCTCGCGGGAGCCGTTGGGCTGGCTGCCGTGATGGTGCTTGCCCTGGGGCCGGTCGGCCTGACAGAGATGTGGCGGCAACGGAGTGCTTCGCCTCACCCCTGGCCGAGGCTTGCGGCTGTGACGCTGGGGCTCTACGCCATGGGACTGACGGGCTATGCCCCGTACCGGTTGCCGTGGATGGCCGGGTTCCTGGTCGTGGGCCTCCTGCTGGTACGGCCTCCTGACCCAGGGCGGCTTGCCCGCTGGCTGCACCTGGTGACCCAGGCAGGCCTGCTCGTGATGCTGCCCTGGGGCCTGGTCCGTGTCGGCCAGGAGGACGCGCACCTTCGCCGCCTGCCAGGGCGCTCGAACGCCTGGTACTTCCTTTGCCCGGTCAAGTCCTTCGAGGCTGGACCCGAGCAGTATGCCCGCGCACTGCTCGCGGCATCCCCATCGGAGGCCGTGATTCTCGCCGATTTCAACCCCGGTGCCGTGCTACGCCTCGTGCAGCAGCAGGCCCGGCTGAGGCCGGACGTGCAGGTGGTGGCCACGGCCGTCGACGACGCCCTGGGCACGCGCGATCCTGCGGCGGCGCTGCACGATCGCATCGCCGAGGCGAGGAAGCAGGGGCGTCCGGTGGTGCTGGCCGACAACTGGGAGGCTTACTATCGTCCGGCCGAGCTGCAAAGACGGTTTGGTGTGGAGCTGGCGCCGTGTGGTCCCGGGTGGCTGGTCAGGCGGGCTGACTAGCTGCTTTCGAGGATCTCGTCGGTGTTGAGGATCTTGTCGGTGCGCCTGGTGGTCAGCGGCGTGGCCTTCGTCCAACTGTCGTTGTTCAGCGACAGGCGGACCGAGCCGCGGAGCCCTGCCGTCCAATTCCCTGCTCATCTCATCCGGGCCAGCGAACGGGGTCGCGCCCCCCCGTGATGGCGCCGAGCCTGCCGCTCACAGTGCGCAGCTCACGTGCCCGGCCTCCAGGGTCTTGCCAACGCCGCCTCGGCCAGTTAGCGTGACGGCGTGGAAAGACCCCGCGTGCTGCTGCGTTTCCTGATCGAGCTCGGCGCCGCGTGCGCTCTTCTAGTGGCCGCGCCGCTGGCTGGCGACTCCTCTGCCAGCTCCGGCATGGCCGCGATCTCGGAGGTCTCACCGCGCCTGGTTGTCTTCGAGGACTTCTCGCGCCCCACGTGACCGATATGCAAGACCGCCGGTGCGGCGGTCGATCAGCTCGCCATCGAGCTCGCCGGCCAGAGCGTGGTGTTCCTCGAGCACGACTACGACAGCGCCCCGGCCAGCCGTGTCAACCGCTGGTGGGCCGCCTGGGGCGCGGGCGGAAGCGTCTCGTTGCCGCTCGTCATGGTTTCGAGCGGACACGCCATTTCCAACGGCCAGGTCGACTACGCCAGCACCTACCGCGCGATGGTGCAGGGCGAGTTGGCCCGGCCGCCGCAGGCAGGCCTGACCGCGTACTGGCGCCGGGTCGGTGACGTGATCCGTGGCTACCTTCGCCTCACCAACCTCAGTGGCGTCACCCTCTACAGCGCCGCCAACGCTGCCAAGGTGCACCTGCTGGTGTGGGAGGACGCCCGCGTCGGCGTTACCGGCCGCTACGTGCGCGCGGCCGCCTCGGCGGATATGCTGGTGCCGCTTGCCTCCGGCGCGACAACCACGCTCACGCTGGAGGGCAAGCCACCTGCCGCCGTAAACTGGGACAAGCTGCACACCCTGACCCTCGTCGACTACCAGCCCGAGGGCGGTACCCGCCCCTACGACATGCTGCAGGCCGCCCTCGCGCTGCCCGCCGAGCTGACGGTCTCGCCCGCCGAGGTCCAGCTTCAGTTGAGCCGGGTCGAGCCTGCCGCCAACGAGACCGCGCTCGGCCTCGCCGGCCCGCATGTGCTGACCTGGAGCGCCACCAGCGATGCCCCATGGCTGACCGTGAGTCCCGCAACTGGCGCCGTACCGGCACAGGTCACGGCCAGGGCCCTGGCGGCGTCTCTCGGCGCCGGCGCGCACACCGGCCACATCACCTTCATCGCCACCAGCGCCGATGGTCTCTCCTTCACCAAGACGGTGATCGTGACGGCCACCTCACCGGACCCACAGCCCCGGCTGCGCCGCCGGATCCTGCGCTCGACGACGCCGGGCCAGATGTTCTAGAGAGGAATGCGGGCTCCGGGCTCCGGGCCCGGCCTCCTCCACCCATCCCTGGGGTTGTCCAAGGAGGCGCGGGTATTCCCGCACCAGGATGAGCCGGCAAGTCAGCGCGAAAGTGGGATGACGTAGAACAGGACGGCGAAAAAGTGCAACAGCGTGCCGCTGAGCACGAAGCCATGCCAGATCGCGTGGTTGTACGGGAGTCGTCGCCAGGCGTAGAAGGCCACGCCGGCGGTGTAGGACAGGCCGCCGCCGAGGAGCAGGAGCAAGCCGCCGGGCGCCACCGTCTGGAAAAGCGGTTTGGCGGCAACCACCACGAGCCAGCCCATGGCGACGTAGAAGGATACCGAGAGCACGCGCAGGCGGCTCATCAGTGTCGTCTTGAAGACGATCCCCACAATCGCGCAGGCCCACACCAGGCCAAACAGCGTCCATCCCCAAGTGCCGCGCAGGTTGACCAGCGTGAATGGCGTGTAGGTGCCCGCAATAAGCAAGTAGATGGCCGAGTGGTCGAGGATTCGCAGCACTTTCTTCGCCCGCACGAACACGCCCGGGATTGCGTGGTAGAGCGTCGACGCCGTGTAGGCAAGGATCATGGTGGCACCGAAGATGCTGCACCCCACGACATGCCACGCGCCGCCCTTGAGTGCGGCAAAGGTCACGAGAACGGTGAGCCCGCTGATCGAAAGCAGGATCCCCACCCCGTGGATGATGCTGTGGGTGATTTCCTCGGCCAGCGAGTAGGTCGGAGTTCGTTGGACCGCGCTCAAGCCCCCTCCCGAGTCCGCGCCTCGCGCCGCATGGTACCAGGCGCCGGCCAGCGATCTTCGGGGTCGCCGGGCGCCGCCCGGGTCTTGACTGCGAGGCGGCATCGCCGTTAGCCTGCATCCTGTTCGCATGGGAGGGTTCGATGAAAGTGATCCTCGTCCTCGCGCTCCTTGCCGTTGCCGGCCTGATCGGCTACAACTACGCCAAGACTGGCGAGATTGGCCTCATCCCACCGAGGACCACCGCGGAGGAGAAGGAGCTTCAACTGCTCCAGAAGCAGCTCGAGGAGGCCCGCGAGAAGCTTGCCGAGACGCGCGGTGAGGTCGGGCGCACCAAGGAGGACATCGCCGACCGCATCGCCACCTCGCGCCGCGAGGTCGAGCGCATCACCTCCAATCTCGAGAGCGCGGTCAAGCGGCTCGAGGCGAAGACCAAGGAGAAGGCACACCGCCTCGACAACAGGGTGCGCGCGAAGGTGGAGAAGCTCAAGGCTGCGATCGAGGCCTTCAAGCGCGAGCTGGAGTAGCCACCAAGCCTCAAGCCCCAAGCCTCAAGCCCGCGAGGGCGGGGGCTCAACCCCCAAGCCTCAAGCCCGGGTGGGCGGGGGCTGGCCGCCGTCGAGTCTCCGAGCCAGAGCAAGCAGCTTTGCGTAGAGCTCGACCTCGGCGACCTCGGGTCGGGCCGCACATGGGACCAAGAGCAGCCATGGCAGCAGGCGGCAACGCACGGCCAGGACCTCCGAGCCGCCGAGTGCAAGCTGGACAATCTCCACCGCCGGGCCGGCTTCGCGCGGAGTCTTCACCAGCGCCTCGCAACTGGCGTCGTCGAGCACCTCGTGAATCGCTCCATGTGCTGCCTCGACGATGATCTCTCCCGCCTCCGCCTGCAGCACCGCGGCGGCGCGCAGGCCGCGCTGCCTCACCAGCCACTCGACGAGCGCCATGTAGGCGGTACCGTCCGCCGCAGCCCAGCGGGTGAGCAGCCAGATCAGGCTTTCCTGCAGGGTCGCCGGCAGGTGATCGCTGGTCGGACTCGGAGGGTCCGGAGTCCGGGGCCGCCCGCGGGCGGGCCTGGGCGCGGGAGGGGGACATTCGGGCTCGGGCGCGGCGGGCGGCATCAACTGCGCGAGCACCGAGGAAAAGCGAATCACGTCACCGGGTAGGAGCTCCCTTTCCTTCACCCGCTTGCCATTTACGAATGTCCCGTTCGTGCTCCCCAGATCGAGCACGGTGACCCTGCCCTGCTGGCGAACGAGCAGGGCGTGGCTGCGCGAGACGTCGAGGGAAGTCAGGCGCAGCGTACTCTGCGCGGCCGATCCAACGGTGATCTCGGCGCCTTCGTTGAGCGGATACCGGCGGTCGCTCCCGTCGAGAAGAACCAGCTCGAGCTTCATGCTGGCCCGCTCCTAGAGAAGCTTATGGGGGTGGGCAAGCACGGTTGTCTTGCGCACCCGTTCGAGGAAGCGACGCGAGGTTGCCAGGCGAACGAGGGCACGCAGCTTCTGCAGTCCACGAGCGTAGAGCGCCGGCAGGGCTGCCTGCATAAAGGCGGCGAAGTGCTCGTCGTAGGGGTAGTACCACGGCGTCGCCGAGTCGCGGCCGAAGTCAAGCGAGTCCGCGGTGGCGGGGTTGTCGGTGATGATTCGCGCCGGTCCACTCACGTCACGGTTGGCGATGATCGAGGTGACCTGCATTGGCGCGCTCCCGTCCCGGGCGCCAGCGTAGCACGTTGGTGGTCGAGAGTTGAGAGTCCCCCATAGGCGTCAATTCGAAGTCACTACAATGCCGAAATGCCGATCGACTTCTTCCCCGTGCCGATCCGGGTCCGCTACGCCGAGACCGACCAGATGGGCGTGGTCCACCACAGCGTCTATGCGGTGTGGTTCGAGGCGGCGCGCACCGAGCTCGCGCGCGCCGTCGGTCTGCCCTACAACCAGTGGGAGCGCCAGGGGGTTCTTCTCATGGTGAGCGGCCTGGCGGTCAGGT
This sequence comes from Acidobacteriota bacterium, assembly GCA_043807175.1. GTDB lineage: Bacteria > Acidobacteriota > Thermoanaerobaculia > Thermoanaerobaculales > Thermoanaerobaculaceae > JAZDGE01. The sequence goes on along the minus strand of JAZDGE010000043.1, from coordinate 4,544 downwards.
TCCGCCGCCCCGCCCGCTACGGCGAGGATGTCACGGTGGAGGTCAAGGTCGCCGAGGTGGCCAGTCGCCGAGTCGTCTTCGTCTACGTCGTCACCAATGAGAAGGGCGAGACCCTGGCCGAAGGTGAGACTCGCCACCTCGTGGTCGAGCGTGCCACCGGCCATCCAATGGTGATTCCCGCCGAGCTTCGCCAGTCCCTCCTGCGCGATCCCTCGGCGTCACGGTAGGCTGCCACTCCGGGCGCCGTCGCCATGGTTTGGCGAATCGGGGCAGAAACGCCCTGGCTACGGCGCTTCGGCGCCGAAACCGATCAGCGAGCGCACGCGAGCGGGGAACGCGCCAACCCAGAGCAGCAGCGGCAGGCAGAAGGTGACCGGCAGGTCGAAGAAATAGCGGAGCCCTCCATAGACATTGCGTGCCAGGGCGGAGTAGTTGGCCTCGCTCCAGGGCCCAAGGGAAAACGCGTAGAAGAACTTCAGATACAAGAGCAGGGCCAGCAGGTGCGAGACCATGAGAATGGGAAGCGCCATCGCCAACTGCTTCCAGCCGCCGCGAGCGAGGGCAGCGGGGAGGGCAAGCACCAGAGCAAGAAACGGAATCAGGTTGAAGTGGATCTGCACGAGTGACACGCGATATCGCGCCGAGTCCACCCGCAGGTCGGTCCGGCCGAGCAGAGCATTGTCGCCATCGCGAACGACGAGGGCCACGCGTGGGTACTCGACCTGCCGCGCCACGGCCTCGGTCGCCCAGCACAGGGCCTCGCTGTAGGGACCTCTTGCGACCACCCAGACCGCCGCCGCCACCAGCGCCGCCAGGGGGAGCCGGCGCAGGAACCTCCGGAGCTCACTGCCGGGCGGGAGCGAGGGCATAGCGGTTCACCCACAGCAGCCACAGCACCACCCCCAGCAGGATGATGAGCGACTGCCAGACGAAGACGTGCGACGCGGCAAACCAGGCCGGCCGAAAAATCCCGACATAGAAGAGCGACACCACGCGGATGATATTCGCCACCTGGATGGCAAGGAAACCGAGAATCAGGCCGGCAAGCTTGCGCTTCACCAGCGCCGGAAAGGCGAGAACCCCGCTGGCAAAGATCAGAATCGCTTCCAAACCATTACAGCCATTATAGATCATCACCGAAAACCGGCGTGAGGAGAGCCTCTGGCCCTGCACGCTCGCCCCCTCGCCGAGCAGGTTCAGCACCACCTTCGCCTCATGGGCGACAAAGGTGGTGTAGGGGTTGACCACGTGATCGTTGACTGGCCGCAGCGCCACGATGATGAAGAAGACAGTGAGGATCAGCACGTAGCGGACGACGAAACGCCCGGCAGTGGTGGCGAGGAAGCCTTTGAATCCAGCCATGGGCGGATTCTCGGCTGGCTTGCTGCGGGCGTCAAGCCTGAAAGGCGGCCTGCCAGCCCCGCCCGACCGGCAATCAGCTTTCAGCAATCAGCTTTCAGCTAACAGCTTTCAGCTTTCAGCCACTAGCTGCTAGCTCTTAGCTGTTAGCTCCCCCACCCAAAGACGCGCAGCGTCCGCGCATCATCCCCTCCCCCGCTTGTAGGTGCGGACGGATGGGGACAGGGTCTCTAGACTCAGGCCAAGACCGCCTCCCCCCTCTCCCTGAGACCCGTGGCGGCGGATGCCAAAATGACCCGCGGTCACACGTGGAGGTCACGCACGAGACGGCGCCCCTCCCGGAGGTACCGACAGCCTGGCACGAACCTTGTAGGATGGCGGACGGAATGTTGTGGTTGCGCAACCGCAAGCTGCGCCTGGCGCTTGAGCTGTCCTTGCTGGTCCATTTGTTGCTCGCATGGGTGGTGCCGCAGGCGGGGCCAGCTCTCGCTGCCCTGCTCCCCGTGCCCGCGCAACCCACGCCGGCGCCCCAGGATGCCCGTGACGAGTCAATCCGCTTCGAGCTCGTGGAGCTCCCGGAAGACCGCGAGGAGCAGCCATCACGCCCGGGCGCGCCCGGCTCCGACCTCTCGCGCCGCGCCCATGGCGGCGAGGTCGAGCAAGCCCTCCGGCCGGCGACCCGCGGCAACACCCCCGAGCTTCGCCTTGCTCCGTTCTCGGCCTCACCGGCCATGCCGTCCTCGCCTGCCGCGCCCGACTCGTCCGCCCCGCGCGAGGCCGAGCGCTCCGAGCGCGCCCGGCTGGAGCAGCCCGCCGAGACTGGTGGCGAGCTCGTTCTCCGCCCAGCCGAGCGGCCCCAACCCGCCCGACCTGTGCTGAAGGGCCTCTCGGGACTCGCGGCTCAGCCCCCCGGTGCCGGCGCGGCGCCCGACCGCAAGGGCGGCAGAGTCGACCTCGAGTCGCTGTCCTTCGATACTCAGTGGTTCGACTGGGGCCCCTATGCCGCCGAGATGCTCCGCCGTATCCGCTACCACTGGCAGATTCCGGAGATCGCGAAGCTCGGCGTCGAAGGCGTGGCGAGAATACGCTTCTTCATCCGCAAGAACGGTCAGGTGGAAGGGCTTGAGATCCAGTCGGAGGCGCAGCATCCACCAATGACCTTTGCCGCGCGGGACGCAATCCTCGACGCCTCGCCGCTCCCTCCCCTCCCCGCGGAGCTGGGATCGGAGCGGGAGGGTGTCACCATCACCTTCTACTACAACACCCGGCCGCCGGACGACACGGGAGATGACGATGGCTACTAGCCGCCCTTGCCGCACAGGGCCGGCGCGGCTCTCCGGCGAACGGACCGGAAGCACACGGCCGAACAACGCACACCGGAAAATCTACTGCCTGACTAGCACGGAGGTTTGATGATCGATATGATCCTGAGGGGCGGCTGGGTGATGGTGCCGATCATTCTCGGCTCGATCGTGGCCATCGCCATGATAATCGAGAGATTCTGGTTCTTCCGGAGCATCAAGCTCGATGTCGCGGAGTTCGCCGGGGACGTGTTCAACCTGGTTCAGCGAGGTCAGATCGAACGCGCGCTCGGACGCTGCGAGCGGGTCGCCCACCCGCTCGCGCCCGTTCTGCGAGCCGGCATCGAGCATGCCGCCGAGGTCCCTTGGGAGATCCAGCGGGTCATGGAAAGAGAGGGGCAGCGCCAGATCCAGAAGGCCGAGAGTAACTTGAACTACCTGGCCGTCGTCATCGGCGTCGAGCCGCTCCTCGGCTTCCTCGGCACCATCCTTGGGCTGATCAAGGCGTTCATGTCCTGGGAGCGATACTCCTCCGCGGTCACCGTCAGCGCCCTCGCGGCGGGCATCTACCAGGCGATGATCACGACCGCGGCAGGGCTCATCGTCGCGATCCCCTGCTACGTCCTCTACAACCTCCTGCTCGGCAGGGTAAGCAGCACGGCCCAGGAGCTCAACCACTACGGTGACGAGCTCGTGAGCCTCCTGGTCGCCCGGCAGAACAGCACGCGAGTGGCGGCGCAATGAACATCAAGCCGGCGACAAGATCGTTCCTCTCTTTGGAGTCCGTCGCGATGACGGACATCGTCATGAACCTGTTCATCTTCTTCTTCATCAGCTTCAGCCTGCTGTACACCTTCAACCCGACCAAGGAGTCGAGGATCGAGGTGCAGCTTCCCTCGGGCCGGGCCAAGAGTGAGGGGCAAGGCCGCGGGCCTTTGGTCGTGACCGTGAACGCCAAGAACGAGATCTTTATCGCCGGGGCTCGAGTGTCGCCCGAAAGCCTGGAGAGCGACCTCAAAGCCCGCTCGAATGAAGACAAGCAGGTGGGCGTCATGGTTCGCGCCGATCAGGCGGCCGCGGTCGAGTACCTGGTGAAGGTCCTCGACGCGGCCAAGCAGGCCGGAGTAGCAAAGCTCGGCGTTGCGATCGAGCAGAGCAAGTAGCCCCGCTGGCACCATCGCCGGCCGAGAGTCAGAGGAAGCGGCGCGCCCGCGCGGCGGCAACCCTGTTGACGATGGCCAGTGCCGCTCCCAGGCACCGCCGGGCTAGTCTTCGCACCCGGCGACGACCCGGCGCAGGGCGGCGCCGACCTGCTCGCCAATGGGAGCGAGCTCGGGCTTGCCGATGATTCCCATCACGCTGCCCGGGTTCAACGCGCGGACTACCGTCTTGCCGTCCTCGACCGAAACCGTCACGTTGCAGGGCAGCAGCACGCCAACTTCAGGCGCGGCTCCGAGCGCCTGGTGCGCCGAGGGTGGATGGCAGGCGCCGAGAATGACGTAGGGCTCGCGCTCCACTCCGAGCTTCGCCTTGAGCGTCGCCTGCACATCGATCTCGGTCAGAACTCCAAACCCCTCGCTGGCGAGCGCGCCGCGCGCCAGCGCCAGCGCATCGGCGAATGGCAGAGTTGAAACGGCCTCGAACGCTACGTTCGTCTCCTTCATGTGACCCCCAGTTGTTCTGGCTTGAAGCCTGCCAACCACCCGCCCACCCGGCTTGAGGCTTGAGGTAGAGCCTCGTGAGCCCCTCAAGCCTCAGGCTTCAAGCTTCAGGTCTTCTCCCGCCGTCGCGCCAACCTGGCGCGTCGACTAAGCGGCTCAGGGAAAACCACCGCTGCCGCACGAGGCGGTGCTCGGCGCACCGCAGGGAAGGCTGCTCGCGCTC
>JAZDGE010000042.1:0-5476 GCA_043807175.1 Acidobacteriota bacterium | reverse complement strand
GGGGGGGGGGGGGTGGCCGCCGCACCCCCCGCGACGATAGTGGGCAGCCGCCCCCCCGCCTAAAGGTAAGGGCCAGGGTTATAGCGCTCGATTGCGGCGCCGAGGGCGTTGAGCTTCCTCTCCATCGCCTCATAGCCGCGGTCGAGGTGGTAGATGCGGTCGATCACCGTCTCGCCGCGGGCCACCAGGCCGGCAAGCACCAGCGCCGCCGAGGCGCGCAGGTCCGAGGCCATCACACAGGTGCCCTCCAGCGGGCTGGGACCGGTGACATGGGCGGCGCGGCCGACCACCTCGATGCGGGCGCCGAGGCGCATGAGCTCGAGCGCATGTTGGAAGCGGTTCTCGAAGATTGCCTCCACGACCGTACACTCGCCCGCCACCTGGGTCATGAGCGCGAGGTACTGGGCCTGGAGATCGGTGGGGAAACCCGGGTACTCGGCGGTGGTGAGCGACACCGCTCGCGGCGGCAGCGGCTGTGCGGGAACAAGGATCTCGCTGCTGCTCGCGGCCAGGGTGGCGCCCGTCTCGCGCAGAACGGCGAGCAGGGCACCGAGGTGCTCGGGACAGCAGCCGCGGACCGTCACGCCGTCGCCGGCGAGCAACGCGGCGAGCACATAGGTCCCCGCCTCGATGCGGTCGGGGATCACCGCGTGCCGCGCGCCCCCCAACTCGGCCACGCCCTCGATCTCGATCGTGCTCGTGCCCGCTCCAACGATGTGCGCGCCCATCGCGGTCAGCAGCTCCGCGAGGTCAGCCACTTCGGGCTCGCGGGCGCAGTTGTGGAGCAGCGTGCGGCCCCTGGCCAGGGTGGCGGCCATGAGGAGGTTTTCGGTCCCGGTGACGGTGATGCGCGGGAAGGCGATTTCGGCGCCGCGGAGCCCGCCATTGGCCTCGGCCACGAGGTCGCCGTGCTCGATCCTGATCTCGGCGCCGAGATGGGCGAGCGCAGCGATATGGAAGTCGACCGGGCGAGCGCCGATCGCACAACCGCCTGGCAGGGAGACGCGCGCGCGCCGCCGGCGGGCCAGCACAGGACCGAGCACCAGCACCGAGGCGCGCATCGTGCGCACCAGCTCGTAGGGCGCGTGAAACGCGTCACTGCCGCCGGCGACGACGGTGGTGGCGCCCTGATCGAGGGTGCAGGACTCGCCGAGCGCCGCCAGCACCTTCTCCATCGTGACGATGTCGCGCACCCGCGGCAGATTCTCGAGCACTACCGGCTCACGTGTAAGGAGCGAAGCGGCCAGGCAGGGCAGGGCGGCGTTCTTCGCCCCCGAGACCAGGACCTCGCCAGAGAGCCGCCGCCCGCCGAGCATGCGAAACTTCTCCATGGGAGCGGGAGTCTGGGCGGAAGGCGCCCGGGCGTCAAGGGCTGGCCAGGTCGCGCCGGGTCCGCGTATCTTCCGCGAGGAGGGAAATGCCTGCGCCGCACAAGCTTCGCCGAATATTGAACCGCCTGCGCTGGGACGAGCGGGACGGGCCGCCGAGTGCCGTGCTTGTGCTGCGGGTGCGGCACGGGGATGCGGAGGCGGCCGAGGAGGTGCCGTTCTCGGCGGTGGTGGAGATCCTGCCGGCTGGCGTGACCCTCGCGGGCGGGATATTCATCCCGTACCATCGCGTGGTGAGGGCGACTCGGGGCGGCGAGCTCCTGTGGCAGCAACGCGGAGGAAAGGGAGCCCAAGATGAAGGCTGAGCTACTGATTGGCGGGGCTGTATCGGGCGTGGCGGGCGAGGCGGTGCGGATCGACCGCGACGTGCTGACCACGCATGGCGTGATCCTGGGCATGACCGGCTCGGGCAAGACCGGCCTGGCGGTGGTGATGCTGGAAGAGCTCGCGCGCGCGCGGGTTCCCTTGCTGATCTGCGATCTCAAGGGTGACATGACCAACCTCCTGCTCACCTTTCCGCGCCTGGCGCCGGATGATTTCGCCCCCTACCTGCCAGCCTCTGAGGCGGCGGGAGATCGGGCGGCGGCCGCGGCCGCGGTGGCCGGACGGTGGCGAGAAGGCCTGGGCGAGTGGTCGCTCGCCGAGGCCGAGATTCGTCAGGTACGCGAAAACCTTCGCTGGCAACTGCTCACTCCCGGATCTGGGCTGGCCCCGGTTGACCTACTGCCGGCGCTCGAGGCCCCTACCGGGTACGACCCGGATCTCGACCCGGACGGCGCCCGCACCCGCCTCGATGGCACGGCGGCCGGGCTCCTGGCCCTCGTGGGCCGCGGCGGCGACCCGCTCTCGGACCGCGAGCATGTGCTGCTCGCCACCCTGCTGGATACGGCGTGGCGCGCGGGCAGGCCTCTCGATCTCGCCAGCCTGATCGGACAAATTGCCGATCCCCCGGTGGAGCGCTTTGGGGTTCTCGACGCCGAGAGCTTCTTCCCGCGTAAGGAGCGGCAGGAGTTGGTTCTCGCCTTCAATACCGTGCTCGCCAGTCCCTCGTTTGGCGTGTGGACGCGCGGCACGCCGCTGGCGATTGAGGCCCTGATCGGCGATGCGGCCGCGCCTCGCGCCAGCATCCTTTACCTTGCCCATCTCGCCGATCGCGAGCGGCTCTCATTCCTGACCCTGCTGTTCTCGGCCCTGCTGGCGTGGACCAGGTCGCAGCCGGGCTCCGACTCGCTGCGGGTCCTGCTCTACCTCGACGAGGTGCAGGGCATTCTTCCCCCTTCCGCCATGCCGCCGACCAAGCCGCCGCTGCTGACCCTGCTCAAGCAGGGGCGAGCCTTCGGAACCGGCGTCCTGCTCGCCACCCAGAACCCCGTGGACCTCGACTACAAGGCGCTTGGTAATGTCGGTCTGAAGCTCGTGGGCCGGCTCGACACCGAGAATGACCGCAATCGCGCCCTCGAGGGTCTCGATGTCGCCGACGCGAGCGCAGATGCGACCGTGGCGGGGCTGAAGCAACGCCAGTTCCTGCTCGCCGGCGCGCGGATGGCGTCACCGCGGGTGATTACCTCGCGCTGGGCCATGTCGTACCTGCGCGGGCCCCTCACCCTGGCGGAGCTGCGCCCCCTGGTCGGCCCCCAGGCCGCGGCGCCGGCCGCCCCGACGGCGGCCCATCAGGCGCCGCCGCTCCTGCCTGGCGTCGAGCAACTCTTTGCCGGCGGCGGCGAGCTCCAACCGCATGTGCTCCTCGACGCCGAGGTGGTCTACCGCAAGTCCTCGCCGGCGATCGAGCGCCGCGTCGCCGGCAGGTGGCTGGCCCCGTTCGAGGGCGAGCGAATCGCCTGGGAGCGGTTGTACCAGCCGGCGCCGCTCGCCCTTGCCAGCCAGCCGGCCGCGGGCGTCCGGCTCGCCGGGTTGCCGGGCCGGGTGACCGCGGTGCTGGAGGCAGCGCCGCGGCAGTTCGCCGGCGAGATCGACAGCCGCGCCCTCGAGGTGCTGTGGCACCGCGAGCTCCGCCTGGTGCAGGAGGACGGAGAGGATCGCGAGGGCTTCGAGGCGCGCTGCCGCCAGGTGGCGCCCGATGGCACCGGCAAGGGGGCCCAGCTCCGGCGCGCCTTCGACGAGAAGCTGCGCCGGATCGACGAACGGCTTCAGCGCGAGCGGCTCGAGCTCGAGCGGGACGAGCAGGAGGCGACAGCTCGCTCGCGGGAAAAGACGCTCGCGGTGGCGACCGGCGTGGGCGAGGCGATCCTGGGCGCCCTCTTCGGCGGCCGCCGCCGTGGCCTGGGGAGCCTGGCGCGGCGCGGCGCGAGCACGGCCAGGACCTACAGCACCAAGGACCGCATGGCCGATCGCGCCGAGGCGCAAGTGGAGGAGTCCCGGCAAACGATCGCCAGCATCGAAGAGGAGCGGCGGCAGCTTGAGGCCGAGCGTGACGGGGAGCTCATGAGGGTCAACCGCCTCTCGGGTGGCGAGGCGGAGGTGGAGGCGTTGCGGCTCACGCCGGCGGCCAAGGACATCACGGTCCGGCGCGTGGTCCTCGCCTGGCTCGGCGGAGAGCTCCAGCCTTGAGCTCGAAGACCCCGGTAGACTCCTGCCGCGAGGGCGGATCGGCCCGCGACGAGCAGGTTGCCGCGCTCGAGCGCATGGTGGGTCACTCATTCCGCCGGCGGGAGCTGCTCGAGCAGGCGCTGCGCCACAGCTCGGCCGCCCATGAGCGAGGTGGGCCATCCTACGAAAGACTGGAGTTCCTTGGCGACGCGGCGCTCTCGCACGCGATGGCGGCGCTGCTCTTCGCCCGCTGGCCGCGGTCGAGCGAGGGCGAGCTGACGCGCGCGCGCGCCGCACTGGTACGTGAGCGCACTCTCGCCGAGCTCGCCGTGCGACTCGGGATTCCCGCGGCACTCGAGGTCGGCGGCGGGCTCCACCAGGGCAAGGGTGGCGCTGCGCTCTGGGCCGACGCCCTCGAGGCGGTGATGGGGGCGCTGCTCCTCGATGGTGGCTGGCGGAAGTTCCAGGCGGCGGTCAAACGCCTCTGGGGCCCGCTCCTGGCCGAGCTCGACCCCCGCGAGCTCCACCGCGAGGAGCCAAAATCCACGCTCCAGGAGCTCGCCCAGCGGCGTGGCGTGCCCCTCCCGATCTACCGTGAAGTTGGGGTCCACGGCCCCGCTCACCGCGTCACCTATGTCTTCGAGGTGGAGCTTGACGGCCGCGTTCTCGCGCGCGGCGAGGGCTCAAGCAAGCGCGCCGCGCAGCACGAAGCCGCTCGCGCCGCGCTGGAGGCGCTGGCTCGGTGCCAGGTATGACACTCTTGGAGCGACCGCCCCACACCCGATCTGTCGGAATGGACTTGGCACCGCGGTGAGCCACGCCCAGTAGCCCAAGAGTGTCTTACCTGGCTCCGCAAATCGTCGCGTACCAGGCCCTCGCACGAAGGGGACTCGGTGCCAGGTATGACGATCTTGGAGCGACCGACCCATGCCCTGCAGGCCGGCGCGAACGCACCACCGCGGTGAGCCACTGCCGGAAGCCCAAGATCGTCTTACCTGGCTCCGCAAATCGTCGCGTGCCTGGCCCTCGCACGAAGGCTAGCGTCCCACCGCCACGGGCGTCGGGGCGAGGGCGGGAATGCGGGTCTGGGCCAGCTCCTGGACCAGTCGCAGCTCGAGCTGGCGGGTGGCATAGAGCCGCGAGGGCTGCCGATTCCAGTGCGAGCGGAAGTGGGTGACGAGCTGCTCACACCAGGTGGCAAAGGTGGTCGGCTCGAAGAGCAGGTCGCGCTGGGCGGCAGTGATGTCGAGGATGATGTCGTGGTCGTGGCTGTAGGGAGAGAAGGCGGCGCCGAGGTTGACCCGCTGCAACCACTCGGCGGGGATCGCGACCAGGGCCGGGCGCCCTCCCATCGCCATTGCCGCGGTCTCGACGAACTGCCGCAGCGACACAACCTCGCGTTGCGCGAGGTTGTAGGCACGACCAAAGGCATTGGCGTTCATCAAGTTGGCGGCGATCGTCTCGGCCACATCGTGAACCCAGACGAATCCCCAGGAGTTCAGCCCCCCGTCAGGCAGGATGATCGGGCCGCCGTCGGCCAG
>JAZDGE010000041.1:0-2679 GCA_043807175.1 Acidobacteriota bacterium | reverse complement strand
GGTCGCGCCGCTGTGACGGGGCAGATTCAGTTTGCGTCCGGGCTCGACTCCCGCCACGACGTGTCCTACGAGGGAATGAAGGAGCACGGGCACTACTGCGTGCCGATCATGCTCGAGGATCGCCCCCTCGGTGTGCTCAACCTCTACCTTGCGCGGGACCACGCTCGGCGCCCTGACGAGGAGGCGTTCATCACCTCGATCGCCCATCTCCTCGCCCTGATCGTGCAGCGCGCGCACGCGGAGGAGGCGCTCGTTGGAAAGGAGGCGGAGCTGCGCGAGGCGCACAAGCTGGAGGCCATGGGCCAGCTCGCCGCCGGTGTGGCGCACGACTTCAACAACGTCCTCCAGGCCATGATGAGCACCACGCCGATCCTGCGCTACCGCCGAGACGACCAGACTCGATGCGAGGCCGCGGTCGGCGAGCTTGAGAACCAGATCAGGCGCGGTGCGAATCTGACGCAGCAACTGCTGCTCTTCGCCCGCCGCAAAGGGGCGAAGCGGGAGCTCTTCGACCTCAACGAAATGGTCTCCGGCTCGATGAAGATGATGCAGCGTCTCCTTCGCGAGAACATCGCCTTTCGCTTCGAGCCCGCCCCGGTGCCGCTGCCCATCGAGGCAGACCGCGGCCAGCTCGATCAGGTGCTGCTCAACCTCGTCGTCAACGCGGGCGACGCCATGCGCGAGGGAGGTCGACTCCTCGTCCGCACCGGCAGGGCCGATGACTGCGCGTGGCTCGAGGTCAAGGACAGCGGCACGGGTATTCCGGCGGAGGTTCGCGAGAGGATCTTCGAGCCGTTCTTCACCACCAAGGAGACTGGCAAGGGCACCGGGCTGGGCCTGGCAGTTTCCCAGGGGATTGTCGTGAGCCATGGCGGCCGCATCGCGCTGGAGAGCGTCGTCGGAGCGGGTACCACGTTTCGCGTTGAGCTGCCGCTTCGCCCTGGCGACGCGACGCCCCCGGCTGCGCCGGCGCAGCCACTCAGTGAGGAACCGCCCACGGGCCACGGTGAGCGCATCCTCATCGTCGAGGATGAGGACGGGGCGCGTGAGGGGCTGCGGGAGATGCTGGGCCTGCTGGGCTACCAGATCGCGACAGCTTCCAGCGGGGAGGAGGCTGGGCTACTACCTCCTGTGCCGGCCTTTGACGTCCTGCTGACCGATCTCGTGCTGCCCGGCATCCGCGGCGACGATCTCGCCCGCGGCCTGCGAGATCGCTGGCCGGGGCTGAGCGTGATTCTGATGTCGGGCTACACCGAGGACGAGGTGTTTCGCGGTGGCGTCGTGGCATCGAACGTGCGGTTTCTGCAGAAGCCCTTCGGCATGACGGCCCTCGCACGTGAGCTACGGGTCGCCCTCGACGAGCGCCAGGGTCGGTGACCGTCAAGCGGTGTCCGGCGATCGGTAATCCCCGTGGCGTCGCGGCAGCGGCTTCTCCGGCAGCGATCATGATCATTCGACACCGGTGGCGAAGCCGCTGTCCGGGCGAATCAGGGGGTGGGGGACTTCAGCCTTTCGCGCAGGGTCTTGCGGTCGATGGCGAGGATCTCGGCGGCGCGGGTGCGGTTGCCGCCGCAACTGGCGAGCACATTGCGGATGTACTCGCGCTCGACCTCGGCAAGGGTGCGGTCGAGGCCCGTCCCGCGTAGGGCGGAGAAGCGCATCAGGGACGGCAGGTCAGCCACCTCGATCAGGCTTGACTCGCACATGACGACCAGTCGCTGGATGACATTCTCCAGCTCACGGGCATTGCCCGGCCAGTAGTAGCTCCGGAGGGCGCGCAGGGCGCCATCCGAGAACTCCGGCGCCGGCCTCCCTGAGTCCTGCGCGAATTTGCGGGCGAAGTGATGGGCCAGGAGCAGGATGTCGTCGCCCCGCTCGCGCAATGGCGGAATGCTGATCGAGATCACGTTGAGGCGGTAGAAGAGATCCTCGCGCAGGACGCCTTTCTCGACCAGGCCGGCGGGATCGCGGTTGGTGGCGGCGACGATGCGCACGTCGACTCGGCGGGTGCGGGTCGCCCCGACCATGCAAATCTCCTTGTCCTGCAGCACCCGCATCAGCTTGACCTGCATGCTAGGGGAGGTCTCGCTGATCTCGTCGAGGAAGATGGTGCCGCCGTCGGCGGTCTGAAAGAAGCCCGCCCGCGACTCGGTCGCGCCGGTGAAGGCCCCCTTGAGGTGGCCGAAAAGCTCACTCTCGAGCAGGCCCTCGGGGACGGCGCCACAGTTGACGGCGACGAACGGCGCCGAGACGCGCGGCCCGGAGTAATGGATCGCGCGGGCCACCAGCTCCTTGCCCGTGCCGCTTTCGCCCGAGACGAGCACGGTCGCCGAGCTGGCCGCGGCCTTGTGGATGGCGCGCAGCACGCCTTGAATCGCCTTCGACTCGCCGAGCAGGCCGAACGGCGTTCGGGCTCCGGCTGGGGGCTGTGAAGCGCGGCGGCGAGCGAGCTTTTCGAGCGCGCGCGCCACGGCGGCATGGAGCTCCTCGTCGGTGAACGGCTTGGCAAGGTACTCCTCGGCGCCGGTCTTGACCGCCTCGACCGCCCCCTCGACGCTGGCGAAGCCGGTGATCATCATCACCTCGGTGTCGCGCAGGTTCTCTCGCACGTGGCGAACCAGCTCGAGCCCGCTGCCCCCCGGCATCTTGAGATCGGTGATGACGAGATCAACCGCAGTG
>JAZDGE010000040.1:0-2306 GCA_043807175.1 Acidobacteriota bacterium | reverse complement strand
AAGGCGGGTACCGCGACGTCGGCGGCCCAGAAGGTGGTACGCGGCTCGTCGACGCAAATCACGATCACCAGCCTGGGGTTGGAAAGCGGCAGGAAGCCCGCGAACCAGGCGGCGTGGAGGCCGGCGCGATAGGAGCCGTTGACCGGTTTTTGCGCCGTCCCAGTCTTGCCGGCGACCCGGTAGCCGGGCAACTGGGCCGCGATCGCAGTGCCCTCGTCGACCACCGCGGTGAGCATCTCGGCGACCGTGGCGGCCACCTCGGGGGCGAGCACGCGGACTGGCTCGGCGGCGTGGTACGGCGTAACCGCCTGCCCGTCCCGGTCGTGCGTCTCGCGCACCAGCGTGGGATGGACGAGCAGGCCGCCGTTGGCGAGCACCGCGTAGGCCTGCGCCAACTGCAGCGCCGACACGCTGATCTCCTGGCCGACGCCGAGCGACGCGCGCGACACCGCGGACCAGCGGTCGAGCCGCTCCTCGTAGATCCCACTCGCCTCGCCGGGCAGCTCGACGCCGGTGCGGCGGCCAAACCCCATCCGCCTGATGAAGCCGTCGAGCTGCGCCGTTGAGAGACGCATCGCCACCCGGATGGCGCCTGCGTTTGAGGACTTTGCCAGCAGCTCGCGAACCGGCAGCCAGCCATAGCGGGCATGGTCGCGGATGAAGAGGTTGGCGATCTGCACGCCGCCGCCCGAGCAGTCGACGATGTCCTTGGCGCCGAGGACGCCCTCGGCGAGAGCTGCGGCCACGATCAGCGGCTTGAACGTCGAGCCCGGCTCGAGGGCGTTCTCGACCGCGAAGTTGCGGCGCTCCTTGGCGTCCACCTCGCCCGGCCGCCCGGGGTCGTAGGACGGCAGCGACACCAGCGCGAGCAGCTCTCCCGTCGCTGGCTCCATCACCACGGCGGTGGCCCGCCTGGCGCCGACCGCATCGAGCGTGCGGGCGAGCTCCACCTCCACCAGCGCCTGAACCCGGCTGTCCACCGCCAGGCCGAGAGAGAGCCCGGCCCGCCCGGCCTTCTCCAGGCGAAGGTCAAGGGGGGTGGGCAGGCTCTTGCCGTCGCGGAGCAGCCGGTACACGCTCGGCGTGCCGCGCAGCGTGCGCTCGTAGGTGGATTCCAGGCCCGCCTGCCCCACGCCCTGGGCGTCGACGAAGCCGAGCAGGGAGCCGGCGAGGGAGCCGTGAGGGTAGATGCGCCGCTCGTTGCGCAGCGTTCCCACGCCGCGCTGGCGGAGCTTGTCGACCGCCGTCGAAACCCCCGGGTCGAGGTCCTTGGCGAGATAGAAGAAGCCATCCTTCTCGGCAAAGCGGGCGAGAATCTCGGGGGCGGGGACGCCGGTGAGCGGGGCAAGTTGGTCGGCCACCGCCCGCCACTGCGAGCGCGGGATCCGTGACGGGTTGGCGTAGATCGCGACCCGTTCGATGGAGCTGGCAAGCAGGCGGCCGTCGCGGCTGACGATGTCCCCGCGGGGCTCCTCGACCTCGATGCTCTTTTCCTGCTGGCGCGACGCCTCGGCCTGCCAGCGGGAGTGCTGGAGCACCGACACCTGAACCAGCCGACCGACGACCACTGCGAGCCAGACGGCAAGGCCGATGGCGAGCAGGCGAAAGCGCGCCGCGGGAACCATCAGCGTGCCTCCAGGCGGGGCTGCTCGGACCGCCGGAGGGCCGGGGCCACGGCCTTCGCGAACACCAGCCGGCCAGCCGGTGTGAGATGCGCGACCTGCTCGCGCGGGACCGGGACCAGGCCAAGCGCCTCGACCTCGCCGGCGAGTGCGATCGGAGAAGTGAGCGCCTCGCGTTCGAGGACGAGACGCCGGTGCTCGCGCTCGAGCTGCTCCACCTCACGGGTAAGCTGGGCCATCTCGTAGCGCGCACGCATGACCGCCTGGTCGGGCCGCACGATCGCGGCGAGTGAGATGCCAACGACTGTTGCGCCGGCAAGGCAGCGGGTGAGCCAGGCGCGCCAGCGGCGGTCGAGCTCACGCTCGAGCCACTGGTTTTGCGGCAGGAACTCCTGGGTGATTCTCATTCCTCTCGCCTCGCAGCCACTCGCAGGCGAGCCGAGCGGGCACGCGAGTTGGTCGCCAGCTCGCGGGGCTCCGGGCGCAGCGGGCGGCGAGTGACGACCTCGATCAGGGTCTCCGGATGGCAGTGGCAGAGCATCTCGCCGGGAGGGCAGACGCAGCGGCCGGAGAGGTGGCGAAAGGTCTGCTTTACGAGCCGGTCCTCGAGGGAGTGAAAGGCGATCACGGCGAGCCTGCCGGCCGGCTTGAGCACACGCACCGCCTGATCGAGCGCCGGTGGCA
>JAZDGE010000039.1:0-8539 GCA_043807175.1 Acidobacteriota bacterium | reverse complement strand
GCCGCCGATATAGCCACCACCGATGAGACCGATCTTCTTCAACATCTGCGTTCCTCCCTTTTCAGCAAGCTGCACCTTGCGTTTACTTTCACACGTAGAGAGCTTAGCACTGCTCCCCGCCACACGGAATCGTCGCGCCCGTCGTTCTCCCTGCCGCGGTCCTAGATCGTTGGCGCCGGGGCGTCAGGGATGTTCGGCCGCCGCTGGATGCCGGCCGGCTTCTTCGCCACTTCCGCCGGGCAGCGATGCTTGCGCAGGTGGAAGTAGTCCATCACCAGCTCGCGCTTCATGAGCTGGATCGCCTTGGCGGGATCGACGCCCTTCGGGCAAACCCGCGAGCACTCGCCGGCAAAGTGACAGCGCCACGGCCCGCGCTCGCCCGCGAGCACCTCCTTGCGCGCGCCGAAGCCGGCATCACGCGAGTCGGTGCTGTAGCGGTGCGCCTGTGCCAGTGGCATCGGTCCGGAGTAGAGCGGATCGGTGGCGAAGGTCGGGCAGGCCGCCATGCAGCTCCCACACTTGATGCAGTAGGAGAACTGCAGGTATTGCTCGAGCTCGTGGGCCGACTGCCAGAACTCGCCAGTCGGGTGCTCCTGCTCCTCGACATCCTCGCGGATGGTGAAGGGAAGCAGCGCGCGATGGCTGGCAAACATCGGCGCCAAATCGGGGACGAGATCGCGCACGATGGCGAAGTTGGGGAGTGGCGCCACCGCCACCGTGCTCGCGCCCAGCTCGGTGATCTGGGTGTTGCACGCGAGACCGGGCTTGCCGTTGATCATCATGCCGCAAGACCCGCACACCCCCATCCGACAGGAGGAGCGCCAGGCGAGGGAAGGCGCCTTTGTTTCCTTGAGCTTCCACAGGCCATCCAGCACCGTCATGCCGGGCGTCAGGGGAATCCGGTAGTCCTCCCAGTGAGGCGCCTTGTCGGTGGCGGGATTGAAGCGGCGCACGCGGTAGGTGACTTCCTTCAGATGGTCACTCATCATCGCCCCCTAGGACGTCTTTGCCAGGGTATGGGCGGCAATCGCGGCCCAGGCCCCGAAGATGAACAACCCCAGCCCGCTGAGTACCAGCACTGCGCTGACGGCCTTCTTGAGCCAGGCCGCGGGGTTGAGCTCGAAGAGGATATTGCGCAGGCCGTAGAGCCCGTGAAACAGCGCCGCCCCAAGCAAGACCAGGTAGGAGAGCATGAAGAAAACGCTCTTGCCCCGCGCCACCACGCTGGCCCACTCGGTTGGGTGGCCGCCGGATGGGTTGAAGATCCCGAGTATCACGTCGAGGTGCATGATCGCCATGTGCAGTCCGAGAAGCACGAGGATCACGACCCCCGCGAGCACGTGCCAGGTCCAGAGCTTCTGATCGCGCATCATCGCCCGCCTCCTAGTGCAAGAAGAAGATATCCCAGCCACCCACCGCCGCGACGAGCAACGCCAGGATCATGGCGCCGACGGCAAGGGGACGCTGGAAATCCACTGATGTCTGATAGGGATAGATCGGCTCGATCGGCCGGCCGACCGCAAAGCCGAGCTCGACCAGCACGAGACGGATGCCGTTGGCGGCGTGGAAGGCAAAGGCGACGAAGACCAGGTACTCGCCGACGGTGAACAGCGGCCCCGTCACCGCGCCCATGGCTCGTTGCCAGGCCTCCAGGCTCAAGGCCCGCGACGACGTCACCACGATATGAAGGAGAAAATACGCCAGCAACCTCAGCCCGGTGAGCCGGTGCAGCGTGTAGAGGTACCGTTCGTACCCCCATCTACCTCCGCCAAGCCAGCCCCACAGGCCAAGTCGATTTGCATGGGCTTTGGTTTCAAGCATTTTGCTTCTCCCCTTTCGCCTGTTGCCTGTCAGCTAGTACTTGCGTTCCACGGGTTTCCACGTGTTGATGGTCACACCCTTATAGGCAAGCTGCGGCCCCTCGTTGGTGCACCATGCGAGCGTGTGCTTGAGCCAGTGGTCGTCGTCACGGGTCGGGAAGTCGCGCCGCGCATGGGCGCCACGTGACTCCTGCCGCGCGAGCGCTCCCATTACGGTGATCTCGGCGAGGTCGAGCAGGTTCTCCAGCTCCAGCGCATGGAACAGGTTGGAGTTGTAGACCTGGCCCTTGTCGACGACCGGCGCTCGCATCGACCGCGCGCGGAGCTCGCGCACCGTCGCTAGCGCGGTGGCCAGGCGCTCGCCAGTGCGGAACACGCCGGCGTTGGTGTCCATCGTGGCCCGCAGCTCGCGCCGCAGCTCGTAGAGGTTTTCCGAGCCGCCGCGGCGAAGCAGCGCCTCGATGCGCCCCTCGGCGTCCTTGACCTGGGCGCCAGGGACGGCCGGCGAGGCCGGCAGCGCGGCCAGCGCCTGCGCGATCTCACCCCCAGCGATGCCGCCCCACACCAGGCACTCGGCGGTGGAGTTGGCGCCGAGACGGTTGGCGCCGTGCAAGGACACGCAGGCCGCCTCGCCCGCCGCCCAGATTCCGGGAACGCGTGTCGCACCGTTGATGTCGGTCTCGATGCCACCCATCGAGTAGTGCGCCACCGGACGAATCGGAATCGGCTTTTCGATCGGGTCGAGGCCGAGGAACTTGATGCACACCTCGCGGATGAGCGGCAGGCGGGTATTGATCCTCTCGGCCCCGAGGTGGGTGAGGTCGAGGTGGAGGTAGTCGCCCCACTCAGGGCTGTTGAAGCCACGCCCGGCCAGGATCTCCTCGGTCTCGGCGCGGGACACCATGTCGCGCGGCGCCAGCTCTACCAGCTTGGGCGCGTAACGTGCCATGAACCGTTCGCCTTGGTTGTTCTTCAGGTAGCCGCCCTCGCCTCGACAGCCCTCGGTCATCAGGATTCCGGAAGGCACCAGGCCGGTGGGGTGAAACTGCAGAAACTCCATGTCCTCGAGCGGCAGGCCGGCGCGGTAAGCCATCGCCATGCCATCGCCGGTGACGGTCTGGGAGTAGGTGGTAAAGCCATAGAGCGTGCCGCCGCCGCCGGAGGCGATGAGCAGCGCCTTGGCGCGCCTCACGACCAGCTCGCCACTCGCCGCATGAATCCCGACAAGGCCGGCGAAACGGCCGTCCGCGACCAGGATGTCGGTGACGAAGAGCTCGTCGTAGCGGGTAAAACACTTGTACTTGAGCAGCGTGTCGTAGAGCGTCTGCATCTCGAAAAAGCCGGTCTTGTCGGCGGCCAGGGTGGCTCTCGGGTAGGAGTGGCCGCCAAAGGGCCGCTGCTCGATGAGGCCGTTGGCATCGCGCGTCCAGGGGATTCCCCAGTGGTCGAGGAGCCTGATCTCCTCGGGCATCTGGTGAACGAAGCGGTGCACGACGTCCTGGTCGGCCAGGAAGTCCGAGCCCTTGACGGTGTCCCAGGCGTGCAGGTCGTAGGAGTCGCCCTCGTCGGTGCGCAGCACGGCTGACGTTCCGCCCTCCGCGCACACCGAGTGGGCGCGCATCAGTTGCACCTTGGAGACGATGCCAATGTCCGCCTTCCCCTCGCTGCGCCGGGAGATCTCGACTGCAGCCCGCAGGCCGGCAAGACCGGCTCCGAGGATCAGGACATCGTGGGTGATCGGTTCAGCCATTTTCCCTCCCGTTGCAAGAAGAAGCTGTCAGCTATCAGCTCTCAGCCATCAGCTCTCAGCTATCAGCCATCAGCTATCAGCCAAACGCTCTCGGCTTGCGGGCAGCAAGCGGCGGTTGGCGCCGTTGCTGAGGGCTGAAAGCTGAAGGCTGAAGGCTGAGAGGTGAAAGCTGGAAGCCCTTCCAAGTCCAGACATGCTTCACAACCAGCAGGACCTTGGTCAAGACAGCCCGGCGACCACCGCAAGTGATGCATCACCCCGCTCATGGCGTTTTGAGCTCCGCCGGGAGCTTCGCGATCTGCGCCGCGACTTCGGCGGCGCTACGGTGAAGGGCCGCAAGCTCGTCGCTCGTGAGCTTGAGCTCGAAGACACCCTCCATCCCTCGGACACCGAGCCGGCAGGGCACGCCGATGAAGACGTCCTGCAAGCCAAACTCTCCCTCCATGAACACCGCGCAGGGAAGGATCTTCTTGCGGTCCTTGACGATCGAGTCGACCATCTCGAGCACACCGGCGGACGGCGCCCAGGAGGCCGAGCCGGTCTTCAAGAGCTTGACAATCTCGCCACCGCCCTGCGCCGTACGCCGCACGATGGCGTCGATTCTCTCCTGCGGGAGTAGCTCGGGAAGCGGGACGCCACTCACCGTGGTGTAGCGCGGTAGCGGCACCATGCCGTCGCCGTGGCCGCCCAGGACCAACGCGAACACACTCTCGGTCGAGACGTTCATCTCCATCGCGATGAAGGCGCGCATGCGCGCGGTGTCGAGAATGCCGGCCATGCCGAGGACGCGCTCGCGCGGGAACCCGGATACGCGTCGCGCCACCTCGCACATCACGTCGAGCGGGTTGGTCACCATGATGATGATGGCGTCGCGTGAGCTCTTGACCGCGCGCGAGACACAGTCGGCGACGATCCTGCCATTGGCGTCCTGAAGGTCGTCGCGGCTCATCCCTGGCCGGCGCGCCAGGCCCGCGGTCACGATGATCAGGTCCGAGCCCGCGGTGAGGTCGTAGTCGTTGGCGCCGGTAAGCAGGCAATCGTGCCGGACTACCGGTGCGGCCTCGTAGAGGTCCAATGCCTTGCCCTGGGGAATCCCATCCAGAACATCGACGAGGACGACGTCGCCAAGGTGCCCTTCAGCGAGCCGCTGGGCCGTGCTGGCGCCAACGTTCCCCGCGCCGACGACGGTAATCTTGGGTTTCCTCATCACTGCCCCCTGAGCCGCCTTGACCCGCGTCCCCCCAAGCCTCTCACGCGGCCGATACAATAGCACCAGCCGTGTAGCGGCACAAACACGCCCGAAGCTCGCTGCTGCAAGCTGCCGCCACGGGCCGCACACCTCGCTGGCGCTCCTCCCCTACTCCCTATTCCCTGTCCCCCGTCCCCTGCTTCATCACGCCATTGCTTTGACTTGCGCTGGGGAGTAGAATCTCGCCGGCTGCTTTCGAAAGAAAGTGGGACCCAGGTCCCACTTTTTTTTCGAGGGAAGGAAAAGGTGGTCAGGCTACCAGAGGAGGTGCAGGCAAGGCTGGCCCGTCTCGCTGCGAGCGAGGGGGTCGAGCTGGTGGCGGTGGAGGTCGGGGGAACCCCCCGGCGCAGCGTGGTCCGTCTCATCCTCGACCGCGCAGAGGGCGGCGTGTCGCTGGCCCACTGCGAGCTCGTCTCCCGCCAGGCCTCGGTCCTGCTTGACGCCCACGACCCCTTCCCCGGGCCCTACTCGCTCGAGGTCTCATCCCCAGGGCTCGATCGCAAGCTATTCGAAGATGGTGATTTCGTTCGTTTCTCCGGGCGCATGGTACGGGTTCGGATGCGCCCAATTTGGCGAGGTCCCAGGATCATCAAGGGGACGCTCGAAGGACGTGCAGGTGGCTTCGTGAGGGTCAATGACGGCACCACCACTCACCTCCTACCGGAGCCAGAAGTGTTCGAGACGCGGCTCGCGCCGTTCGACGACGAGAAAGCACCGGCAGGGCCGCGCGGCAAGAGGAAGCAGACATGAAGATGGAGCTTGGCAATCTCATCAGACAGGTCTCGCACGAGCGCGAGATCGAGCCCGAGAGGCTGCTCGCCGCGCTCGAAGAGGCGATCTCACAGGCGGCTCGCAAGCACTACCGCGAGCGCGGTGTGCGCACGCGCATCGACCTTGACCGCGGCGAGCTGACCTGCTTGCGCGTGCGGCGGGTGGTCGCGACTGCGGAAGAGGTCACCGACCCCACCGCGGAACTTGCCATCGAGGAAGCCCAGAAGCTCGACCCCGCCGCTCTTGAAGGTGGTGAGATCGTGCTCGGTGAGCTCGACACCTCGCAGCTCGGCCGCATCGCCGCCCAGGCGGCGCGCCAAATGCTTTTTCAGCGTGTTCGCGAGGCCGAGCGAGACAACATTTACAGCGACTTCATTGGCAAGCTTGGCGAGCTGGTCAACGGCATCGTCAAGCGCTTTGAGCAGGGCAGCATCGTGGTGGAGCTGGGGCGTACCGAAGGCTCGATTCCCCGCCACCAGCAGGTACGCCACGAGCGCTACAGCCAGGGCGACCGCATCCGCGCCGTGATCGTGGACGTCACCAAGGATGCCAACAAGCCGCAGGTCGTGCTCTCTCGCACCTCGCCCCAACTGCTGATCAAGCTGCTCGAAATGGAGGTGCCCGAGATCTACGACGGCACCGTGATCGTCAAGGGATGCGTGCGGGAGCCCGGCGAGCGCGCCAAGGTCGCGGTCGCGTCGCGCGAGCGGGACGTTGACCCGGTGGGCGCCTGCGTCGGCATGAAGGGTTCGCGCGTGCAGGCGATCATGCGCGAGCTCAAGGGCGAGAAGGTCGACATCATCCCCTACTCGTCCGACCTCATCTCGTTTGCCCAACACGCCCTGGCGCCGGCAAAAATCAACCGCGTGGCGGCGCGCGACCACGCCTTTCGGGTGGCGCTCACCGACAGCGAGGGACAGGCGGCCGTGGATGACGGCGGCGAGCCGCTGATGGTCGAGCGCGCCGAGACCGTGCTCGATGTCATCGTCTCGGAGGAGCAGCTCTCGCTCGCGATTGGCAAGCGCGGCCAGAACGTCCGTCTGGCCTCGCGCCTGCTTGGCTCGCGCATCGAGATCAAGAGCGAGGAGGCGGTGAAGGATGAGGTGGCCGCCGCCCTCGCCGCGATGCTGCGGCAGGTCGAGGGAGTGGAGGAGGAGGAGCTCGAGGTCGAGCCCGAAGCCCCCGGCGCCGGCCTCGACTACGACACCCATCTGCCTCTCGACGATGTCTCTGGGGTCGGCGACAAGATGCGCGAGCGCCTGCTCGAGCACGGTTTTTCCCACGCCGCGGCGCTGGCCTCGGCGGACCCGGCAAAGCTCTCGGAAATCCCGGGGATCGGTCCTCTCTCGGCAGCTCGGCTGATCGAGGCAGCTCGCACGGCGCTGGCGGCGCAAGCCGCGGCCGCGCGGGAGGAGTAACACATGCCGCAACTGTTTCGTGTCGGTGATCTTGCCCGGCAAATGGGCGTGAGTGTCGAGGAGCTGATCTTCAAGCTCCGCTCGATCGGGGTGGATGTCACCAAGCCCGAGGACACCCTCGACCTCGCCACGGTCAAGTCGATCATCACTGGTGAAACGCTCCAACGCCGCCCGCGCGAGGTCATCGTCCGCAAGGAACCCACCGCGGTCGAGGAGCCCAAGCGGCCGCAGGCTGCGCCAGTAGACCGTCTCAAGCGCCGCCGGCCAACTCGCCGGGGAGTCGGGATCGACGAGGAGATCCCCGACGAGGTTCCCAACCTGGCGGCGATGTCGGTGCCGGCGTCCTTGCCGGCGAGCCGCGTCGCCCCGCCGGCGGCCGAGACCCGGCCCGGCGAAAGGCGCGAGACGGAGCTGGCCGGCGAGGCGCCGGCCCCCGTGCCCGTCGAGGTGGCCACTGAAATGCCCTCGACGCTCGAGGCTCCAGCGCCGCCGGCGCCACCGCCGGCAGTCACGGCCGCTCCCGATGCCGCTGTCCAGACCAAAGCGCTGGCGACTGCCGCCAGCGTCGCGCCGCCTCCTTCGCCAGCACCGGCGCACGCAAAGGCCGCCGAGCGTCCGCCCGTCCCGGCGCCAGTCGGGCCGGCGGCCCAGGCGCCAGCAGCACCGGCTCCGGCTCTCGCCGCAACGCCCGCGGCTGCTCCAGTCAGCTCTTCGGCACCACCCCAAAAGGGCGCCGCACACCCCAAGGCGGCCGCCAAACCAACCAAGGCAGCCGTACCCCAGAAAGGCGCCAAGACGCCGCTCGAGTCGCAGCTTCGCGAGCTCTCGGACGAAGAGGTGCGGGCCCGCATCATTGCCGCCCGCCAGGCCGCCGAGCAGAAAAGCGCGGAGAAGCCCGCGCCGCGGGGCAAGACCTCGCGCAAAGCTAAGTCCGCCGCCGATGCTGACGAGATTCGTGACCTGCTGGCCAAGTTTGAGGAGTCCAAGGTCCGGGCCAAGGCTGATGCGCCGGTCACCACGGCGCCCGCGCCGGTGGCGGCGAGCCGGCCGCGCCAGCACCGGCTGCGCCGCGAGCGGGGCGAGCCGGTGGTCACCGAGCGCAAAATCAGCGTCGAGTTCCGCGATGGCAAAAAGCCAACCGGACCGATCTACCTCTCCGAGGCAGTGACGGTGCGCGAGCTGGCCGAGAAGCTCAACGTGCTGGTCAAGGACCTGATGGCATACCTGATCGCCAAGAAGATCCTGGTGACCGCGAACCAGGCGCTCTCCCAGGACCTCGCCGAGCAGATTTGCGAGGAGCTCGGCATCGAGGCGATGGTGATCAGCTTCGAGGAGGAGATCGACCTCAAGCAGGAGGAGACCGCGGCTGGGGCGGGCAAACCCGAGCCCCGTCCTCCCGTGGTCACGGTGATGGGGCATGTCGACCATGGCAAGACCTCGCTGCTGGACGCGATTCGCTCGACCCGGGTGGCGGCTGGCGAGGCAGGCGGGATCACTCAACACATCGGCGCCTCGCGGATCGTGCACAACG
>JAZDGE010000038.1:0-18081 GCA_043807175.1 Acidobacteriota bacterium | reverse complement strand
GGTGGGGTGTAGAGTGCGCAAGCCATGCTTGCGCCTTGCCTTTCGCGCCAGCCATGCTGGCGCGCTGCAGCGCCGCCGCCGCCTGAAAGATGTAGAAACTCCAGGGCGGAGCCGCTTGGTTGCGGCTCCGCCGCCTTAGCTCTTAGCCCTGGGTTTCTCGACCTTGCGCCTCTTTCCTTCTTTCCCTGTCGCCTTTCGCCTTTTGCCTTTCGCCTTCTTTGTCTTCTTGCCTCTAACCCGCCCGACGGCTACGATCGAGCTGCGATGCGGAAGCCGATCGTCGGCATGATCCTGGCGGGCGGAAGAGTCGATGAGCTCTCGGTGCTCACCGCCAAACGCCCGAAGAGCGCGGTGCCGATGTGGGGGATGTACCGGATCATCGATTTTGCCCTTTCGAACATGATGCACTCGCGGATCGACGTCGTTGGCGTGCTGTCGCAGTACCGGCCCTACTCGCTAATCTCCCACCTCGACAACGGCGCCCCCTGGGACTACCTCGGCCGCACCCGGGAGCTGAAGATCCTGAGCCCGTTCAAGGGCGCGGCCGAATCGGACTGGTACAAGGGGACGGCCGACGCCGTCTACCAGAACCTCAACTTCCTCGAGCACTACTCGCCCGAGCTTGTGGTGGTCGCGGCCGGCGATCACGTCTACTCGATGGACTACCGCCCCCTGATCAGGCAGCACCTCGCCACCCGCGCCGAGCTCACCATCGCCCTCAAGCGCGTGCCGCGCGCGCAGGCGCACCTGTACGGGACCGCGGTGCTCGATCGCGACGGGCGGGTGGTGACCTACCAGGAGAAGGCGCCGCACCCGCTGGGTGACCTCGCCTCCCTGACGGTCTACGTCTTCTCGGCCCGGGTCCTGGCCGAGCGGGTGCGGGAAAACGCGGCCTCCGGCAAGTCATTTCACATCTACTCGGAGGTCATTCCGCGCATGGTCGCCGATGGCGCCCGCGTCTTCGGCCATGTCTTCGACGGGTACTGGGAGTACACCCGCACGCTCGACGCCTACTACGCCGCGAACATGGGCATCCTGGCCGGCTCGCCGGCGGACCTCGAGGCCTGGCAGGTGCGCACCAATCTTCGGGGGGGTGGCGTCGGCGACCCTCCGCCGGCGCTCTATCTGCCCACCGCGCGGGCGCGCAGCTCGCTGATCTGCTGCGCGGCGACCATCGCTGGCACGGTGGAGAACAGCATCCTGGCGGGTGGCGTCGAGGTCGCCGCCGGAGCGGTGGTGCGCGACTCGATCGTCATGCACGAGTGCCGGATCGCCCCGGGTGCGGTGGTCGACCGCGCCATTCTCGACAAGCGCGTCACCGTCGAAGCCGATGCCCACATTGGGGTGGGGGAGGCCACCTCCGGCCCTGGCCCGGGTGGGCTCCTCACCTGTGGGGCGACGGTGATCGGCAAGGGGACGGTGATTCCGGCGGGAGCGCGGGTGGGTCGCAACTGCATCGTCGGCCCCGATCTCGGCGCTGACGCGTGGCCGGCCGGGGAGATCCCATCCGGCACCACGGTGGCCTCATGAGATCCGCACGCGACACCCTCGTCATGCTGCTCGCTGGCGGCGTCGGCACCCGCCTCAACATCCTCGCCTCGCGGCGAGCCAAGCCGGCGGTGCCGTTCGGCGCCGCCTACCGGATCATCGATTTCACCCTCTCCAACGTGATGCACTCCGGGCTCGAACGGGTCGGCCTGCTCACCCAGTACAAGCCGTCCTCGCTGATGGACCACGTGCGGGGCGGCGAGCCCTGGGACCTCATCGGGCGCGAGCGCGGCATCAAAATCCTCCCGCCGCACACCGGCGAGCATGACTCCGACTGGTACAAGGGCACCGCCGACGCGATCTACCAGAACCTCTGGTTCGTCGAGGACCACCGGCCCGACAAGGTCCTCATCCTCTCCGGCGACCATGTCTACCGGATGGACTACGAGGGGATGATCGCCGCTCACGAGGCGAAGGGCGCCGATCTCACCATCGCCGCCATGCGGGTACCGTGGGAGGAAACCCACCGCTTCGGCATCATGGTGGTCGACGGGAGCCAGTGGATCCAGGAGTTTCAGGAGAAGGCGCAGCACGCCACCAGCAACCTTGCCTCGATGGGGATCTACGTCTTCAACTTCGAGGCGTTGGCCGAGGAGTTGCGCGCCACCGTCGCCAGCAAGCGCGGCTTGGACTTCGGCAAGGACATCATTCCCGGCATGATCGGCCGGCGCAAGCTGCTCTGCTACCCGTTCGCGGGGTACTGGCGGGATGTCGGGACGATCCGCTCCTACCTCGACGCCAACCTCGACTGCCTCGACCCCGCCTCCGGTCTGGATCTGCGCGAGTGGGGCCTGTGCACCGCGCCCGATGAGGTAAAGAGCGGTGACCGCCCGCCGGTGCGCCTCGGCAGTCACGCCGACCTCACCAACTCGCTGGTGGCCCGCGGCTGCGTGATCGAGGGCCGGGTGGAAACGAGCATCCTCTTCCCGGGCGTGCGGATCGGCGCGGGCGCCCGGGTGCGCGGGTCGATCCTGATGCACGACACGGTCATCGGCGCTGGCGCCGAGGTCTCTTCCGCGATCCTCGACAAGCAGGTCGCCGTGGGCGCCGGCGCGCGCATTGGCATCGGCGATGCTACCGTCGCCAACCGTGAGTTCCCGACCCATCTCGACAGCGGGATCACGGTGCTTGGCAAGCAGGCAGTGGTCTCGGCCGGCATCGAGGTCGGCGCCAACTGCATCGTGTTCCCGGGAGTCGAGCTGGCCGCCGAGCGCTGCGCTCGCGTCGCCGACGGCGAGACCGTCAGCAGTTGAGTCGATCGCAATGTGGCGTGCGAGGCCGCCTATCTTGAGTAACCCCACCACGTCCCGCGCCCCGCTGCAGGTCAAGGATGAGTTTCCTCCTTCTCTTGCCTCTGGGTGGGCGGGGGCACGGGCCACGGACTACGGACCACGGACCACGCCTCGTCCCCCTGCCTCCGGGCGGGTGGGGGAACGGACCCCGGACCCCGGACCCCGCCTTTTTCCCCTGCCTCCGGGCGGGCGGGGGAACGGACCCCGAACCCCGAACCCCGGACCCCGCTTCTTTCCAGCCGTCGCCGCTTTGCAATCCCGCTTGCCTTCGCAGCGATCTACCTGATTTGGGGCTCGACCTACCTCGGCATCCGGTTCGCTATCGAGACCGTGCCGCCGTTCCTCATGGCGGCGGTGCGCAACGGTGTGGCCGGCGTCCTGCTCTGCCTCTGGGCATGGCGGCAGGGCGCGAACCCGCCGACCCGCGCACACTGGCGCACCACCGCCGTGGTGGGTGGCCTGTTGATGCTCGGCGGGAACGGCTCGGTGGTGTGGGCCGAGCAACACGTCCCCTCTGGGCTGACGGCGCTGCTGGTGGCGATCGTGCCGCTGTGGATGGTGCTATTCGAGTGGCTGCGGCCGGGCGGCCACCGTCCTCGCCCGCTGGTGTTTGCCGGTCTCGCACTCGGGCTCGCCGGCATGGTGCTACTGGTCGGCCCCGAGCGGCTCGCCGGCGGCGGCCATGTCGACCGGTTGGGCGCCGCGGTCCTCATGCTGGGCACGTTCTCGTGGGCATTGGGGTCGATCTACTCGCGCCATGCCGACATGCCCGCCTCGCCGCTGCTCGCAGCCGGAATGGAGTCCCTTTCCGGCGGCGTCATGCTAGCCCTGGCCGGCGCCGCCAGCGGCGAGTGGGCCGCCTTCGAGCTTGCCAGGGTCTCCTCACGTTCGGCGCTTGCGCTGGCCTACCTGGTCGTCTTCGGCTCGCTGGTCGCCTTCCCGGCGTTCATCTGGCTGTTACGCGCCACCACTCCCGCCCGCGTATCCACCTACGCGTACGTCAACCCTGTGGTCGCGATGGCGCTCGGCTGGGCTCTGGCAGGCGAGCCGCTCACGCTGCGCAGCGCCCTCTCCGCGCTCGTGATTCTGAGCGCAGTCGTCGTGATCACCCGGACCGGCGCCGCAGCACCGCCGAGCAGCGCTTCTCCCGACGAGAAGGCCTGACGCGGCTGTGTGGCCTCACCCGTCGGCGATGTGAAAGCGCATGATCGGGCGAGCCGCCGAGCCGCGCGCGGCCTCGGTGAAGCCGGCCTGATTGAAGGCCGAGCGCGGGCCGGTCCAGGCGAAGGCATCCGGCAGGCGCCCCTTCTTCGGCTCGACCGGGTAGCCCTCGACGATTCGCCCGCCGCGGGAGCGGACATGCGCGATGGCAGCGCGCAGCAGCTCGACCGCCAGCTTGCGGCGGCGATACTCCCGCGCCACGAAGAAGCACACCACCGACCACACCGGTTCGCCGTCGATGCGCTTGAGCACCCGCGAGCGCTCGAGCACAGGGAATCGCTCGCGGGGCGCCACGCAGCACCAGCCGACCGGCCGGCCCGCAGCGTAGGCAAGGATGCCCGGCTCCTCGCCAGAGCTCACCAGCGCCGCAAGCGACTGCCGGTTGCCCTCCCCCTTCTGGCGCGCGAATTCCGAGCGCGGCAGCCGCCACGCCATGCACCAGCACCCGCCACAGGCGCCGCGAGGCCCAAACAGTGCCTCGAGATCGGCCCAACGATCCGCGCTGGCGGGGTGGAACTCGAGTGGTGGCAGTAGGGTAGGTGTGCTTGCCATCGCCATGCCCTCCTCGTGTCAAGACAAGAGTACCAGCCAGCGAGCCGGAGCGGCGGCGAGCGCGAGGCAGGCGATGGCCGGGGTGTTTGCTACGATCACGAGGTGATGCGGATTCCTGTGTTGCTTGTCGCCGCCACGCTCCTCGGCGCCACTTCGAGCGCCCAGGCGCCGCCCTTTCGCTTTGCCGCGTCGCCAGATCCCTTGCGCCTCGCCTCGCTGCCCTTCGATCCTGCGGGCGCCGCTCTGCCACCGCCCGGCGGCTGGCAGGTGGCCGCGAGCGTCGCCTACTTCAACCTCTGGCAGGGCACCTGGCACGCCGGCGCCCTCCACCGCGAGCTCCACCGCGAGGGCCAGCCGCTCGCGAACGCGGAGCTGCGTGAGCTGGAGCGGCGCTACCCCGACACCGACATCTACCATATCGACCTCGAAGGGTGGCTGGGCGAGGTGGTGGTCTCGCGGGGGCTGCCGGGAGGGATTGCGCTCAGCCTGCGGCTGCCCTGGCTGGCGGTGGGCACGCCCCACTGGGATGCGGTCGGCGAGAGGTGGCACTCGCTCTTCGGGATGCCTGATGCCGATCGCGGCCTCTTCCCGCGCTCGCAGACCTTGCTCTATGCCAGGGGCCGAGGCGGCATGATCGAGCGCCGCGAGGAGCTTGGCGGCAGCGAGCTCGGGGATGCGACACTTTCGTTGGCGGTGGCGCTGCCCCCGGCTCTGCATGGGGCTCACCGTTTGGTTGCGGCGCTCGAGGCGCCAACGGGGGAGCGCGGCACCCTCGCCGGCAGTGGCGGCTGGGACGCCGGAGTGCGCTGGTTCGGCTCCTGGCAGTGGCGATCCCGCAACCTCCTGCTCGGCGCCGGCTACACCTGGCTCGATCGCAACGGCGAGCTCCTCGGCCTCGAGCGCGCCGACATCTGGCATCTGCTCGCCCAGCTCGAGCAACGCCTCGGCAAGGGCTTCTCCGGCGTGGTCGCGATGAGCTACGACCGCTCGCCGCTGGCCGGCTTCACCCGCTCGGCCCTCGGCAAGCCGGCCGCCTTCCTGCGGCTCGGCGTGGTCCGTCAGACCGGCACGCAGAGTTGGGTTGGCTTCGAGCTCGGCCAGGACTTCTACGGTGCCGGCGTCGCTCCTGACTACGCATTCCGCCTGCAGGCCGGGACCGTGTTTCCAGGTCCGGCTGGACGTTGATGCTGAGGACGAAACGCCGGGGCTGGCTGGCCGTGCTGGCGGCAGCGCTGCTGCTCGGCGGCGCGGCGGCGGCCTGGCTGCTGACCCGCCCGCACGAGGGCGAGTATCACGTGCGCCCGGTGATTCCCGGCAAGATCTACGCGGGCGGACAGCCCGGCGCGGCCGACCTGCGGGCACTGGTGGCACGTTTCAGCCTGCGCTCGGTGGTGAACCTCCGCGGCCCACGACAAGATGAGACCTGGTATCAAAATGAGCTTGCCGCCTGCCGCGAGCTGTCACTCGCCCATGCCGATGTCCGCGTCAAGCTCGACGACTGGCCGCCCCAACACGAGGTGTGGCGCTTCGTCGACTTGCTCAACCAGTTTCGTGGCCCGGTTCTGCTCCACTGCAAGAACGGCGTCGACCGCAGCGGCTGGGGCGCGGCGGTCGCCCGCGCGCTCGCCGGCGAGCCGCTCGAGGCGGCGCTCGCTGAGCTTTCAGCGACCTCTGGCCACCTCTGCGTCGAGCGCTCGTGTCCGCTTCATCGCTTCTTCGCGCTCTACTCGGGCTGGCTCGGCGGCACCGGCGAGACCCACAGCGGCGCGGCCTTCCGCCGTTGGGCGCGCGAGCACTACTGCCCGCCCCCGTACGACGCCCTGCTCGAGCTGCTCGACGGGGCGCCCGTGCAGCCCGCCGCTGCCGGCCAGGAGCTGCGCTTCACGGTCCGCGCCCGCAACCGTTCGAGCCTGCCTTGGACGCTCTCCTCCCGCCCGGACCGGGGGATCCGGCTGGGCGCCCGGCTCATCGGCCCACTGGCCGCCCACCACGCCGATCCGGTCGCCCTCTTCCGCGAGCACAACGAGCTCACCCATGACTTGGGACGCGCGGGGCTGGAGGAGGGCCTCGTCCCGCCCGGCGACTCCCGCATCTTCTCGCTTGCCTTTCCCGCTCCCCCCGAGCCCGGCCACTACCTGCTCCAGATCGACATGGTCGACGAGCTGGTCCACTGGTTCTCCGACCTCGGCGGCGCGGGGATCATCATCCAGATTGAGGTGACCGCCGGGGGCTGAGAAACGGGCTCTGGGCTCTGGGCTCCGGCCCCCACCAACCCAGAGGCATGGGGAACGAGAGACTGACCTTTCATGTGCAGCGGGTCGCGAGCTGCGGTTGGTCAATTGAATTGAGCCGGGTGTCCGGCGCGTAGGCCAGGAGTGAGCGCCCCAGATCCGGCGGTGGGCTCTGCGGCGCCTGGCAGGATTCGCCCCGGCAAGGAGGCGTGACGTCACAGCGCCGAGAGCGGCAGCGCCACGGCGTCCGGACCGAGTGGCAGGGTGATGTTGCCGGGGTGGACGACGAAGCCGCGGATGGCGCGCGGGCCGATGTCGCGGCGGAACGCCTCGATGCCACGGGCCATGGCGGGGTTGGGAGTGGAAGAGAGCTTGACCTCGATGGGAACGAGGGTGGGGCCGGTATCGACGACGAGGTCAACCTCCACGCCAGTCGCGGTCCGCCAGAAGTAGAGCTGCGGCTCGATGCCGCGGTGGGCGAGCGAGCGAAGGACCTCTGTGATCACCGCCGTCTCGAGCAGCGGCCCGCCCAGAGGACCGTTGGCAGCGTGGCTTGGGTCCTGCAGGCCGGCGAGGTAGCTCAAGGTTCCGGTGTCGGTGAAGTAGACCTTGGGCGACTTGACGAGCCGCTTGCCGACATTGGCCCAGTAGGGCCGCAGCACGATCACCTGGTAGGTGGCCTCGAGAATCGAGAGCCACGCCTTGACGGTGTTGACCGCGACGCCGAGGTCGCGCGCGGCGTCGGACAGGTTGAGCAGTTGGGCGGTGCGGGATGCGACGAGGCGCAGGAACGCCTGGAATTGCCCGAGGTCGCCGATTTGACGGAGCGAGCGGACGTCGCGCTCGAGGTATGTCTGGACGTAGCTCGCATGCCACAGGGCGGTGTCTGTGATCCGGCCGGAGATCAGCTCGGGGTAGCCGCCGCGAAGCAGCGACGGCCAGATCGGAAGGTCGAGGGGCCGCGGCGCCGGCCGCCCCTTCTGCGTCTCCCACGGCAGCGCGAGCTGCGGCTGGCCCGCGATCTCGCGGCGGGCGAGCGGCAGCAGCCGCAGGAGCGCGGCACGCCCCGCCAGCGACTCCGTGACCCCCTGCGCCAGCATGAGGTTCTGCGAGCCGGTGAGGAGGAACTGGCCGGCCCGGTCACGGTGGCGGTCGACCTCCTCCTTGATGTACGGCAGGAGCACCGGCGCGGACTGCGCCTCGTCGAAGATCACCGGCGGACGCTGGCTCGCCAGAAACCCCCGCGGGTCCTCGGTGGCGGCGAGGCGAACGTCAGGCGGATCGAGCGACACATAGCGATGGGTACCGCCGAAAACGTGTTTCAGTAGAGTGGTTTTTCCGGATTGGCGCGGCCCGGTGAGAACGACCACCGGGAACTGCCGTGCCGCTCGTTTGATGACATCCTCGAGGGTGCGCTCGATGTAGACCATACCCGGCAGAGGCTCCTGGTTCGCATTCTTGCATTCAGACTGCAAATTTGCAAGTTCCCGAGTCGCCCGGGACCCGAGACGGTAAGCTGATCCCCGTGAGCAAGGTGACCATTCATGCCGACGAGCTGATCATGGCGCTCGAGAACCACTTATGCGAGACGCAGTACTACCTCGACCGGCACACGGGCGAGGTGTTCCCGGTGCTCGAGGGCAGCGACCAGTCCGACGAGGAACAGGACCGCATCGAGGCCGCGCCGAAGCGCTTCGTTTTCATCGAACCGATTCCCTCCTCGGTGGGGTGGGAGGTGATGGAAGCGTTCGTTCTGTCGCTCAAACCGGGTGAGCCGCGGCGGCGACTCGAGCGCGCGCTCAGGGCCCGGCACCCGTTTCGCAGTTTCAAGGACGAGGTAGCCGTCTATCCGGACCTGCTCGAGGCCTGGTACGCCTTCCACGATCAGGAGTTGACGAAGCTGGCGATCGCCTGGCTCGAGGACGAGGAAATCGACGCCAGGCTGGCGCCGCGGCCAGGGTTCATCCGTCTCGTTCATACGAGCGACGATCCTCGTGGGTAATCGCGCTCAAGGATGACGGACTCTCGACAGGACGCGCTCTGGTCAAGGCATGTGTGCTCGTGAGCTTCGACGTTGCCAAGCTGCTGGAGCAGTCGATCCGGGGGACCAGAACCGGGCGATCGAAACGGCCCAGGTGATCGAGGACGTGAGCGCGTTGGCGACGGACATGCGCGCGGCGGGCCAGCGCGTCGAGGCGCTGGGTCCGCCCGAGGACGAGCTGGCCTTCTACGACGCGCTGGAGACCAACGACAGTGCGGTTGAGGTGCTCGGCGACGAGACGCTGCGCATCATCGCCCGGGAGCTGGTGGAAACGGTCAAGAAGAACGTCACCATCGACTGGACCCTGCGCGAGAACGTTCGCGCCCAGCTCCGCGTCCTCGTCAAGCGCATCCTGCGCAAGTACGGTTACCCGCCCGACAAGCAGGAGAAGGCCACGAAGACCGTGCTGGAGCAGGCGGAGGTGCTCTCCGAGGCGTGGGCGGCGGCATCACAAGGAGGTGGCCATGAATCCAAGCGGCGTCGAGGTGGTCAAGCCCCTGGATCCCGCGGCGGTCAGGGCTGCGGTCGCTTTGGCTGCGACACTGCCCCAGTTCACGGCGGCCGAGAAGGCCCTTCGCCGCCTCGCGGCGATCGACACGGATTGGTCGCTCGAGAGCTTGATCATCAAGGTCAGCGCGCTGGACTCACTGTACGCGACGAACATCTATGGCGCGGTGCGGATGGCCAAGCGGATCCACGATAACTGGGTACCGGCCTCCGAGTGGACGACGGAAACCGTCGAGACGATAGCCGCACTTCCAAACGAAGCTGCGGGCAAGCCCGAGCGGCGCCTCTTGAGTTTCGCCTCGAAGTTCGCCTACTTCTTTGTGGATCCCAGCCAGTTTCCGCTCTACGATCAATACGCGTTTTGTCGTTTGCTCTATCACGTGAAGGCACCTGAGCTGCGCTGGAAGGTTACGCCCCGCTACGCCACCTACGTCGATGCTCTCAATGCGCTCCGCACCAGTTGCGACGTTGGGGTCTCACTTGCCGATCTCGACTGCTACCTCTGGCTCGCCGGCCAATGGATGGTGATGCAGCGCGCTACTGGAGGCTCAGCGGCATTGAGCAAGGAGGTCACCGCCGCCTTCGCGACGCGCACGCAGGAACGCGACGAGTTTCTTGATACGCTTGTTCCGCATTGAACCAGGTAGGTAGGCGTCCCGTCTGATTGCCGGGCTAGGCCGAGGGGTGGAGGGACGGGGCCGTGTAGGAGTTCTACTAGTGCGCGAGGTTCCGACCGCGGAGCCTCCTGGCGCGGTCAGTCTCGTGGCAACGAACGCGATCTTCGATGTGGAGGCCATCATGAATGCGACAGATGATCCGATCGGAAGCGCCGTAACTCTCCCGGACCGTTGGCCAACCGAGATTTCGCTCCTGATCTTCACGGTTCTTGCCGCCGCTGGAATGTGGGCGCTCATCGCCGTGACGATTATCGGCGCGGTCTACGCCGTGCTCATCGCTGCCGTGCTCTTCCTGGCTCGCGTCGGCTTCGTCACGCACCTGCGGGGGAGCGCTGTCCGACTCGGCGAGCGTCAGCTCCCGGAGCTCCATGCTCGGGTTCGGGAGCTTGCCGGAAGGGCCGGGTTGAAGCGCATGCCGGAGGTGTACCTCCTGCAGTCGGGGGGCGAGCTCAATGCCCTGGCTGCCCGCTTCTTCCGGGCCCCGATGATGGTGCTGTTCTTGAGCCTGCTGGAGGCGTGTGGAGAGGAGGAGGCGGCGCGTGACACCGTCATCGCGCACGAGCTCGCGCACATCCGTGCCGGCCATCTGCGTTTCGCCTGGCTACTGGCGCCGGGCATGCTGCTGCCGTTCCCGGGCCTCGCGTATTCGCGCGCCCGCGAGCTGACCTGCGACCGATGGGCGGCGGCGATCACGGGCGATTGCGCTGGCGCGCTGCGCGGGCTGGCCGTGCTCGCCGCCGGCGGCGCCTACTCGCGACGGCTGGACATCCCCGGGCTCGCCGCACAGCGCCGGGATCTCGACACCGGTTGGATGACCCTCGGCACGTGGCTATCGACGCATCCACCGCTCTGCAGGCGGCTCGAAGCGCTGGACGGGACCTTGACCACTGGGATCTCGCTTTCCCTCCGGGGCCCGATCCGGGCGATCGCCCTGTTGGTGGTGCTTCTCGGCATCCCTGCTGGCGCCGGGGCCTTCTGGGCCGCGCGCGCACTGCCTGCTTTCCAAAGGGTGATGCAGGAGGCGCAGCAGCAAGCGGCAACTCAGCAGGGGCGTGCGAGCACGGCCAAGGCTCGGCCCATCGTCGACGAGAAGGCTGCGTTGGCAAAGGCGTCGGCGCAGCTCAATGTGCTGGCGGCGATGCTCGACGAGTTCCGGCAGCGGAACGGGGCGGTGCCGGCTGACTCCGATGGACTCTACGGGGCATGGCGCACGTTGAGAGCCGACCAGGAGGAACCGGTCGACCCATTCGACGGCGGCCAATACGGGTACGAGTCTGCCGAGGGCGGTTACAGGCTGTGGAGCTCTGGACCAGATGGGAAGAGCGGTACCGACGACGATATCGTCCGGGTCGGTTTCCCGGCGGCTGCCGGCGCGAAGGCACGCAAGGAGCTTCAGGAGCTCTTCGACTTCGCGGAGGGCTTCGCAAGGCGCAATAGCGTGGCGCCCGCCGACACCGAGGCGCTTTACGGCGCGTGGCGGGGCCTGCGACCCGACCGCGCCGAGCCCCATGACCCGTTCAATCAGGAACTGTTCCGGTACGAGGCCAAGAACCGGGACTTTCGCCTGTGGAGTGTCGGACCAGACGGCATCGACGGCAGTCCCGACGATGTCGTCCTGCGGTCGGCCGCACCCCACACGTAGCGGCCGGTCGGTGGATCGGACAGGCTCAGCCCTATTTCCACGCGGGGGACGATGCGGGAACCACCAGCCGCAGCGAGGCCCTACTCGAACCGGTACGCCTACCGGGTACCTGATATCGCATTCAGCTCATTATCGGTAGCCAACCGACAACCGCATGAATGGGGTGCCTGGTTCGCGTGCGTCATTCTGCTCTGGGTTTCTCAGCGAGCCCACCGTGCCAGAACGATCCGCGGGATGCTGTATTTGGGGAGCGAGCGCAGGGAGTACGGGGCTCCGGTCGCGATGGCGTCGGCGGCGAGGGCGCCACTGCGCACTGCGGCGCCGATGCCCTCACCCATGTCCAGGGTGGCCAACCCGGCGGCGTCGCCGACCAGGAAGGCGCCATCGAGGTGCACGACCGGGTCGCCCCGCCACAGGTAGTAGGCGTACCCGCGGGGTTTGCACTCGCGCCCCACCGCAAGGCCACGCTGCGCCAGCCTGCGCAGAAGCTCTTCCCAGTGCCGATGGATGCTGCTGCCCCGCCGCTTGGCGTGGGCGGCCATCCCTCCCACTCCGATGTTGACGAATCCGCCCTCCTTGGGGAGGTACCAGGAGTAGCCGGACAGGCCCGGGTCAAAGAACCACAGGTGGCAGTCACGATCCGCAGGCTGGCAGGGGAGCTCGGCCTCCAGAGCGACGACCAGGGACGCACGGTGGCGAGGCGCCACTTCTTCAAACAGGCCCCGGTACACCGGGCATGACGTGCCGCCGGCCCCCACCACGAACCGGCAGCGGAAGCGCCCGTCGATCACGAAGCCGCCGTCGTTCCTCACGACCTCCCTCACCCGGTGGTGGATCAGAGGGACGCCCGAGCGGCGCAGCAGCCAGTCGTCGAGCTCCTGGCGGCGGATGGCAAGCTGTCGCGTCGGGACGGCGATCCGCAGGCCACGGAGGTGGAAGTGGATGCGCTCGAGCCGCGTGAGGCTGTGCGGGTAGGATCCCGGCGCGATCTCGAGGGTCTCGAGAACGTCAGGCGTGGTCCACCCGGCGCAGGGCTTGTCGCGTGGGAAGGGCTCCGCGTCCACGACGAGGCACTCAGTCCCCGCCTGCACGAGCTTCCAGGCGCAGGTGGAGCCCGCCGGCCCGCCGCCCACGATGATGACCTCCGTGTTGGTCACGGCTCGCCGCCCTAGCCCGCGACCCGCGGGGGCTGCTGGCGGCCTTCCTTGGTCATGACGATCTGCCAGAGCTGCGTGCTGCGGGCGCGAAAGCCCGCGGCTGAGCTGAGGAGGTAGTACTCCCACATGCGCCGGAACCGCTCGCCGTAGCGGTCTGCAAACACAGGCCAGGCGGCGAGGAAGTTGCGGTGCCAGGCGATCAGCGTCCGGTCGTAGTCGGGGCCGAAGTTGTGCCAGTCCTCCACGACGAACAGCCCCTCCATGGCCGCCCCGAGCTGGGTGATCGAAGGGAGCATGCCGTTGGGGAAGATGTACTTGGTAACCCACGGGTTCGCCGTGGTGGTGCTGACGTTGCCGCCGATGGTGTGGATGAAAGCGACCCCGTCCTCCACCAGGCACCGGTGAGCGGTCTCCATGCAGGTGCGATAGTTCTTGTAGCCGACGTGCTCCATGATCCCGACCGACACGACGGCGTCGTAGGTGCCTTGAGCGTTCCGGTAATCGTCCAGGACGATCTCAACCGGCAGGTCCGAGCATGCCTCCCGGGCGACCTTCACCTGCTCGCGGGATATGTTGTAGGCCGTCACCTTCGCGCCGTGTTTCTCTGCGGCGTAGCGCGCGAATCCGCCCCAGCCGCAACCCAGCTCCAGGACCCTCATCCCTGGTCGGAGCCCCACCTTCCGGCATACGAGGTCGAGCTTCGCCTCCTGGGCCTCGTCGAGGTCGGTGGCGTTCTTCCAGTAGGCGCATGTGTACTGCATACTCTTGCCCAGCATCGCCCGGTAGAAGTCATTGCCGAGGTCGTAGTGCCGTTCGGCGAC
The DNA here is from genome assembly GCA_043807175.1 of Acidobacteriota bacterium. Lineage (GTDB taxonomy): Bacteria > Acidobacteriota > Thermoanaerobaculia > Thermoanaerobaculales > Thermoanaerobaculaceae > JAZDGE01. Next base: position 4,392 of record JAZDGE010000038.1, on the reverse strand, counting down.
GGTAGAAGCGCGCGACAGCTTCTGGAGGTTGAAAAGCCTCGAGCGGAGAAGGTGCCAGCGAATCCTCCAGTCGCCGGGGACCCTTTGCTCCAACTGGGCGCGCACGAGCCGATCCACGACCTGGTCCAGCGCCTGGCAGTCCCACCAGCCATCCATGTAGCTCTCGCCGAGGCCGAGAGTGCTCCCGGCCAGCACCCGTCGGAAGAAACGCCGATCGTGGACCTGGATGTCGAACGGCCGGCTCCCGTTGACCTCGATTCCGGCGAGAGCCAGCAGCCCCCGCATGGTGCCTTCAGCGCTTTCGAATCGCATCCATTGCCCCCTTCGCCTCGGGCTTCGGTCATGGCGGTGCACACCCCGCGGGAAGGTATCAGCAGCGCCTCGCACGCGACCCTGCGTGCCACCGAGGATAAGGCGCGTGCGAGCGCAAGACAAGAAAAGATGCCGGCCCGCGATGACCGGGAGCTGGGAGTGCCGCCGCGGAGCTCACGGTCGCGCAGGCGGAGGCGATTCCCCCACCAGGACGTGGCCGCAGTCACGCGCCAGCTCGCGCCCGCCGAGCGAGCCGCGCAGCTCCTCCCACCACGCCGCGGGCACGATCAGCCTCACCGGTGCCCCGCCGCCGAGCACCGCCTGCACGCGCCCGCGATCCTCGGCCGTGCGAGCGGAGAGAAATTCCACGGTGCGGCCGGTGGCGAGGTTGGGCGCGACGCGATGGTTGAGCTGCAGCAGGTAGATCGGCACGCCGGACGGAAGCTCCGCTGCGGCCTGCCGCGAAAGCCGGACGAGCGGAGCGATGGTGGTGACTTGGAGGAGATGGCCGAGCGAGATCCAGACGCCGGCCCAGGCGAGCGCGCCGGTGATCCCCAGCAGCCGGACGGCGGCGAGCGAACCGCGCCGTCGCGCCGCTCGCCACGCGGCCAGGCCACCGCCCGCAAGGACGGCGGCCGGCAGCAGTAGTGCGAATCGCGGCCACGGTGCAGGCGGCAGGCACGCCAGCCCAGGCGCAGTCTTGAGCACCCGCAAGCCGAAGAGCTCGACCGCGCGCTCGATGACAAACGGCAGCGCCGCCACGAACCCAGCAAAGGCGAGGCAGGCGCCCACCGTGAGGAACCAGGCGACGCGGCTTGGCCGCTGCTGTCTCGCGGCGAGGCCAGCGCCGAGCAGCAGCGCGAGCGCGGGAACAGCCGGGGCGACGTACTGCGCCATTTTGGTCGCTGCAAGCGAGAAGGCGAGCACGACCACCACGGCCCACACCAGGCAGAAACGGGCGAATCGCCTCGCTGCCTCGTCGCCCGCGCGCAGCGCCGGGATGGCACGCGGCAGCAGCGCCGTGAAGGGAAGCAGCGCGAGCGCCAGCACCGGCAGGTAGAACCAGAGCGGGCCGCCGTGCCCCTGAATCGGCGACAGCACACGCTGCAGGTGGTGCTTGCCAAACAGCGCGGCGCTGGCGGTCGCACCGTCGGCAAGGTAGGCCAGCACGTACCACGGCGCCCCTGCCAGCGCAAGCAGCGGCACGCCCCAGAGCAGGCCTGAGCGGCGCAGAGTTCCCACCAGATCGCGGCGCAGGAGGGCATCGGCGAGGAGGATCCCGCCGATCAGCAGCGGGAACGCCGGGCCCTTGACCGCGAGCGCGATGCCGCTCGCGAGGTAGCCAAGCGCCAGCCAGCGACGGCGCGGCGCCGCATCCCGCTCCTCCAAACCGCGGCAGAAGCACAGCAGCGCTGCGGTGAGGGAGGCCGTGAGCAAGGCGTCGAGCAGGCCGAGTCGTCCGAGCGAGAAAGGCAGAAGCGAGGCGCCGGCGACCCAGACGGCGACCTCCGCGGCAGCACATGAGAAGCGCCGTCGCGCCTCGGCGCCAATCAGCGCGAGGCAACCCAGCGTCGCCAGCAGGCTGATCAGGCGCGGGACGCCAGGGGTGACGCCGGCCACCGAGAAGCCGGCCGCGGTCAGCCAGTAGAAGAGTGCGGGCTTCTCATAGAACGGCCGGCCGTTCCAGCTTGGCCGCACCCAGTCGCCACTCGCCAGCATCCCGCGCGAAACCTCGGCGTACACCGCCTCGTCGAAGTCGAGAAACCACGGCGTGCCGAGGCCCGCCGCGAGCGCCACGGCGATCACCGTTACCGCTAACCACGGGCGGCCAGGAGTGTCGCACTCGTCGAGCTCGGTCATCGCGCTAGCATAGCGAAATGGCACCCTGAAGGCCCCTGCGTGTACCATCGCGTGAGCCAGGAAGCCACCGGAGCCTCCGGCCTGAGAATGCCAATGCGACGACCTTCCCTGTTCTTGTGTCTGGTTACCGCGTGCCTGATTCCCGGCATCCTGCCCGCGTCTGGCGGCGAGAGCTCCGCCCAGCCGACGGAGACCGCGGCATCGACCCGCCCCAAGATCGGCCTGGCGCTCTCTGGTGGCGGTGCGCGCGGCTGCGCCCACGCTGGCGTGCTGGCGATTATCGAGGAGCTGCGCGTGCCGGTCGATTTCGTCGCCGGCACCTCGATGGGCTCGACCTCGCCGGGCTGCACGCGGACCTCGAACGGCTCTACGAGATCGGCGAGTTCGAGCAGGTGGCGTTCACCCTGGCCGAGGTCGAGGGGCGCCGCGGCCTGATCATCCGCGCCCGCGAGAAGTCGTGGGGACCGCGCTATCTGAGATTTGGTCTCAACTATGCGAGCGACATGCAGGGCCGATCGTCCTTCAACTTCCTGGGCAGCCTGACCTGGGGGAGTCTCAATGCGCGCGGCGCGGAGTGGCGCACCGACCTCCAGCTCGGCCGCGCCGCTGGCGTCACCACCGAGCTCTACCAGCCCTTCGACTTCTCCGGCTTCACCTTCGTGGCGCCGCGCGCCGAGTACACCAGCGTCTTCACCGATGTCTACAACAGCGCCGGGCATCGCACCGGCGAGTATCGCGTGCGCTCGGCTCGCGCCGGCCTCGACCTCGGGCTGCAGCTCTCGAAGTACGGCGAGCTGCGGGCCGGGCTCGTGCGCGGGAGGTCGAGGGCAGTGGTCGACGTCGGCATGGTCGAGCTGCCGGCGACAAGCTTCCGCGTCGCCGGCGCCCGCACCCGCCTGGTGTTCGACCGCCTCGACAGCGCGAGCTTCCCGCGCCACGGCGGCTACACCGAGATCGAGCTCTTCCTCTCCCGCACGAGCCTGGGGGCCGAAGCGTCCTACGAGCGGCTGGTGGCCGGCTGGGATCGCTACTGGACGCGCCGGCGCAATGTCTTCTTCGTGAACTCCAACGGCGGCAGCAGCCTCAACTCGACCCTGCCGTTTTTCGAGGAGTTCCCGCTCGGCGGGCTGTTCTCCCTTTCCGGCTACCACGAGGGGGAGCTGCGTGGCCAGCACTACGCGGTGCTGCGCGCCGGCTACTACCGGCAGGTGAGCGCATTGCCGGGCGCGGTCGGCAGCGGCGTCTTCCTCGGCGGCTGGGCAGAAGCGGGCAATGTCTGGGCGAGGCGCGGCGACATCGGTCTGGATGGCCTCAAGACATCGTTGACGATCGCCCTTGGCGCGGATACCGCCCTCGGGCCGCTCTACCTCGCGGTCGGTAGCGCCGGCAGCCGGCACACCAGGACGTACCTGTCGCTGGGGCGGACGTTTTAGAAGAACAGGGCTCCGGGCTCTGGGCTCCGGGCCCCGGTCCCCACCCACCCAGTGGTCCGTGGCCCGTGGTCCGTGCCCCCACCCACCCAGGGGACAGGGGGCAGGCCGCCGCCCGCCGGTGAGGCCGGGGCACGGGGCCCGGAGCCCTGTCTTCTTGAACGCCACGAGCGCGCTCGCTACAATCGCGTCCAGCGGGTCACGGGAGCCACATGATCGTCTTTCTCTCGCTTGCGACGGTGGGTCTGGTCTTCCTCCTCATCTCGGCGTTCTTCGGCGACCATGTCGACGCCCACCCGGAGATCGAGGTCGGCAGCTTCGGGTTTCTTTCGGTGCGCCTGCTGGCCGTCTTTCTGACCGCGTTCGGCACCGTCGGGGCGATCTCGCGCTGGTACGACCAGCCGGCGCTGCACGCCTCGCTCTGGGGGCTCGCCGCCGCCTTCCCGCTTTCCGGCATCTACGGGCTGGCGATGAAGATGCTGCGCTCGCAGCAGGCGAGCTCGCTGGTCGAGGAGGGCGAGCTCGTCAACTGCACCGCCCGGGTCACGGTGGCGATCGCCGCCGAGAGCTTTGGCGAGGTGAGCTGCCCGGTCAAGGCGCAGATCGTGCGCCGGATGGCGCGCGGCGCCGCCGGCGAGCCCTACCCCGAAGGCGCGATCGTGCGCATCGTCGAGGTTCAAGGCGACATCGTGCTGGTGGAGCCGAAGCGCAAGACATAGCGCTACTCCGTCGGCTGCCGCAAGGCCAGTCGCCCTTGGAGGGAAGAACCTGTTGCTCTTGATTCAAGTTG
>JAZDGE010000037.1:0-6113 GCA_043807175.1 Acidobacteriota bacterium | reverse complement strand
CGTGGCGGTGGCCACGCAGGGCACGGCTCGCCGCTCGCACCGCGGGTCGGACGGCTGAAGCGACCCGGCGCCGGAGCCCGGAGCCCGCAGCCATCTTCTTTCCAGCAGCGCTCACGTGGCGAAGACCCTCACGAAGAAAAGGAGTTCCTCGCCCGACGTTCGGGTGGGGGACGGGTGGGAGGGCGTTCTGGGTGGGGTGCGGGGGAAACTGTCGCCTGTCGCCTGTTGCCTGAAGGCTCCGCCAGCACCGCGCTGCCAGCGCCAAAATGTCCAAACCGACGGGGAAGCATCCGCCTCGTGACGGTTTGAAGCGGAGCCTTCTCATGCCTGTGGTATAAGTGAACCATGTCGGAGCGCAAGTACCGCCACCGTGGTTACCAGGACGATCAGCCGCGCGAGGAGCGCAAGCGCGCCCCGGCGGGCCCCCGGCTGGATCGGCTTGACGGCCAGCCCCGGGGGCGCGGCCTCGGCGCGCCGACGGCGACCGTGTTTCGCTGCCGCGTCTGCGGCGACAAGCAGCAGCACAGCGGCGCCGTGAGCCTCGAGGCGACCTGCACGCGCTGCGGCGCCGACCTGCGCACCTGCTCGAACTGCGTCAACTTCGACACCGCCCGTCCCAACGAGTGTCGCAAGCCGGTGCTGACCCGAATCGTCAACAAGTCCAAGCGCAACTCGTGCGAGCTCTACTCGCCCAACACGATCCAGGAGTTCAACTCGGATCGCGCGGTCGCCACCAGCGATCCCCGGGCTGCCTTCGACGCCCTGTTCAAGAAGCGGTGATCAGCTCGTGACGTCGCCGAGCGCGGCCCGCAGCTCCTGGGCCAGGGCTTCCATCCCAAAGGGCTTCTGGAGGAACCGCAGCGCGCCCAGGTCGGCGCTGCGGCGCACCGCTTCCTCTGCCGCGTAGCCCGACATCACCACCACCTTAAGCTGCGGCCACCGCTGCGTGAGCCGGCTGGCCAGCTCGCCGCCTGACATCCCGGGAAGCATGAAGTCGGTCAGCAGCAGCTCGAACGGATCGGCACTTGCGGCCAGCGCATCCTCCGCACTGCCATATGCTTCCACTCGGTACCCGAGGATGCCCAGCATCTCGGCCAGACCGGCGCGCGCCGCCTCCTCGTCCTCGACGAGAAGCACCCGTTCTCCGCGGCTCGGTGGCGCCTCCCCGGTCATGGCCCGAGCCTCGTGCATTGGCGCGGCGCCAGCGGCCCGGCGGGGCAGGGTGACACGCAGCGAGCCGCGCTCCCCGCGGGCTGGTTCCACCCGTCCATGGTGCTCGGTGATGATGCCCTGCACGACGGCGAGATCGAGTCCGGCGCCGGGATCACCGGGGCGAATCGAGAGAAACGGCTCGAACGGGCTGGCCGGACCGGAGGCGGCGGGCGCCGGCGAGCAGTCACGGACCTCAACCCAGACGTCCTCGTCACTCGAGGCCCCGGTCGCGATCCCCAGCTCGCCGCCCCCGGACAGGCCCTGCGCCAGATGGACGACAAGATTGACGAGCGCCTGCTGAAGGTGACTGCGATCCCCTTCGACCGGCAGGGCCTCGCTCGCCAGATCAAGGCGCAGGTGAATGTTCTCGCGCACCACCCGGCGCAGGAACGCGGCGGCCTCGCTGGCGACCTGATTGAGATCCAGAGGCTCGGGGCGAAAGGTCTCCTGCCGCGCGATCAGCAGCAGTTGCCGGGTCAGCGCCGCGCCACGGGCAACCTGGCCTTCAAGTGCGGCGAGAATTTCGCTGCTTGCGCTCGTACCCGCGCCGCGCTTGCGCAGCGACTCGATGCCCGAGATCACCGCCTGCAGGAGGTTGTTGAAGTCGTGCGCCACCCCGCCCGAGAGTCTTCCGACCGCCTCGAGCTGCTGCGACTGCCGCAGCCGCGCCTCCAGTCGGGACCGTTCGGTCGTGTCCCGGGCGATGCCGCAGATCACCTCGCGACCGCGGTGCGAGACCAGGCTGGCGGTCAGCTCCACCGTGATCTCGGCGCCACCCTTCTGCCGCAGCGTGCGTTCGCCGATCGCGCAGCGCCGCCGGGACAGCACGCCGGCAAAATCCTCATCGATGCTGGCGCGATCGTGGGCGAACAGGTCAGCGATCGAGAGCTCACTGACCTCGGGCAGGGCGTATCCGAGCAGCCTCTCGAAGGCCTGGTTGGCCTCGATGAGACGCCCCGACACGGGGTCGAAGAGAAAGATGGTCTCCCATGCCTGCTCCACCACCGCCCTGAAGCGCCCCTCGCTCTCCCCCTTCTCGCGCTGGGCGACCCCAAGCGAGTCGAGCGCCTGGTTGATGGTCGCGGCCAGCCCGGCCAGCTCGTCCCTCCCGCGCACCGGAAGGCGGGCAGCGGGATCGCCGGACGCGCGAATGTTGCCGACCGCCCCGGCGAGCCCAGCGAGCCGCGTCAGAACAGTCCTTTCGAGCACGACAAAGCCGATCATGGCGAGCACCAGCGCCGCCACCACCAGCAGGCCCATCACCTCGCGCAGGCTCGTCTTTCCCCAGGCGGCGATCTCCGTCGGCGCGTCGACCCGCAAGAGCAAGACCGGCTTGCCATAGACATCCGCCAGCAGGCTGTAGGAGGCGATCCAGCCGTCACCGAGGCTCTGAACGATCGTCTTCTCCCGCCCCGACAGTGACGCTGCCGCCCGCGCAAAGTCGGCTGGCAGGTTGGCCGCGCCGAGGCGCCGAACCGTGAGCGAGACCTGAGTCAGCTCGGAGATCCGGCGCCACGCCGCATCATTCATCCGGCGCCCGACGATCACACTCCCCCGCACCGGGCCCTCGCCCTCGCTGGTCACAATTGGCCACGAGACCACCAGCAGCTCGTCCTCCGGCAGTGCCAGCAACCCTGCATGCCCGCACTCGGTGTGCGGATGGCGCACGAGGGTCGACGACGGACCCAGGTGCGCGGCGAGCCCGGCGGGCAGATCGGCCATCTGCCCCGGCTCGCGGTCGAAGCCGCGGCCCCACGCCACCTCGCCCCGCGCATTGGCGATCACCATGACGTCCAGCCCGAGGTCGCGGAAGGTCGAGTCGACAAGGTTTGACTTCACGTAGGCCGGGTCGCCCGTCTCGACGAACGAGCAGGTATCGTCCCACTGCGCCCAGTCCTTGGCGATCGCCTCGAGCTGCGCGAGCTCGGCCCGCCAGGCCCCTTGCACTCGCCGGACGTCCTTCTTGAGGCCTTCCTCCTCTGACCTCGAGGCGAGGCTCTCGAAAGCCGAAGAAGCGGCGAAGTACGCCGCCCCGAGCCAGGCCGCGAGCAGCCCACCAAGAAGTAGCAGGTGCTTGTTGCGCAACGTCAACCGCGTGTTCTCCTAGCCCGCATTTCTCACCGCCGTACGTCGAAGAGCGAGGAGCGAGTACGGCCCGAGATGGCGTGCTATCGGCGCTTGCAGCTCCGCCGGCAACGGGTGCCTGCAACCCTGTGACGGGGGCCGAAACACGGCGGACGACGAGATTCTCATCGGTGATTTCCCACCGCGCAACAACTCCGGCTCAGCGCAGCGGGAGCTGCAAGGTGGGGGCGCCGGAGCGCGTGTCGATGACCTGAGCATAGGCAAAAAAAGGCGCCGTGCCCGAGAGCTCGAGCCGCATGTGCTCGCCGCGGACCACCCCCAATGAGTGCAGGATCTCATCCAGAACCAGCACCGCCCCGGGACCGAGGCGGTACTGTTGCTCGCCGACCGTCTCGCCGCGCTGACTCAGCAGCAGCGCCCTCACCGCGCAACCCTCGAGATTGGGATTAAGGAGCCCGACGCTGGTGCGAAACTGCGGTGTCCGCCGCAGGCCCACCAGGTAGGCGATCTCCCCGGGACGGACCGCGGCGCTGCGGGGAAGTGCGCGCAAGCCCTGCCCCGACGAGCCGCGACCCGCGGCATTGAAGACCCGCGCGTAGACCACGACGCCGGGCGTCGTTAGCACCCGCAGCGCCCCCGAGGAACCCTGGGGCACCAGATCGCTCCGGCACAGGGTCGCGCGCGGCGCGATGTCCTCCATTGGCGGCTCCGCCTGCAATCGCTCGAGGTTGTTGGCAGAAAGACCAGGCAAGAAGATCGCCGCGTAGCCGGCGGTGGAGGCGGTTGTGTTCGAGAGCCACACCTCGGTGTTCCACCAACTGCCGTCCGCACCCTCCTTTTGCGCCGCCACCGGGATGAAGAACTCCTCCCCAGCGGCCAGTGCCGCCATCAAAACGAAAAGAACGACAAGCGCAAGACGCCTCACGGCACCAGCATAGACGCGAGGCGCAAGGGAGGCAAGAGGGATGAAGACCGGGGTTCGGGGTTCGGGGCTCGACCTCCACCCACCCCAAGGCACGCGCGGCTGGTGAAACCCTGCGGATAGATTACTTCGCCTCCATCACCACCCCAGCCCCTTGCCTTTTGCCTTTGCCCTTCGCCCTTCGCCCTCTGCCTCAAGCCTGCGCCCTGCCTGCGCGAAGGCCTGTGGTACGATCGGCGACCGGGATGCGCCACCGCCGCCACAGCGATCAACAGGTCGGTCAGGCCGCTCTTTCTCGCGATGCGGCCGGGGTCGGTTCGGTCCCGGGAACGTCTGGCGCCCTGCCGTGGTTCCTGGTTTTGGGCACGCCGGCCCGGCCGCGGCCAGGGATCGCTCCCAGCAAGGATGAAGCATGAGAGACTACCGCCACCAAGTCCTGATCCCTCTCCTGCTCGTGACCGGCCTGGGCGTGGACGCCCTCGCCGCCGGCGCACGTCAGACCGACGTGGTTTCCCGCCTGAGCTACGACGTGCACTTTCTAGCCGCTGACGCGCTCGAAGGCCGCTTCTCCGGCTCGCCTGGCGCCGCGGTCGCGGCAGCGTTCATCGCCGAGCGATTTCGCGCCCTGGGTCTGGCGCCCAGCGGCGAGTCGGCGGGCTTCTTTCAGGGGTTCTCGTTCATCTCGGCGGTTTGTCCCGGGCCCGGCAACCGGCTTCGGCTCGAGCTCCCCGCCGGGCCTCGCGAGGCCAGCATGGAGGGCGACTTTCAGCCGCTGGCCTTCTCCGCCTCGGGAGAGGCCGAGGGCGAGGTGGTGTTTGCAGGCTTCGGCATCCGCGCCAAGGAGCTCGCGTACGACGACTATGCGGGCCTCGACGTAAAGGGGAAGGTAGTGCTGGTGCTGCGTTTCTCCCCTGAGGGGGACGACCCGGCGTCGCGCTTCCAGCCCTTCATGGCCCTGCGCCGCAAGGCCAGCGAGGCGCGGGAGATGGGGGCGGCGGCGTTGCTGGTCACCACCGGCCCGATCGGGGCGAAGGATGCCGCTGCCATAAAGATCTCCTTCGATGCGTCGTTTGCCGACTCCGGGCTGCCGGTGATGGCGATCTCGACCGCGCTGGCCGAGGCGCTGTTTGCCGGCCAGGGGTTCACCCTGGGCGAGCTCCAACAGCGCGTCAACGAACGCCGTGAGCCCGCCTCCCGCCCGCTCGGCGTCAAGGCCACTCTGGTCACCGACGTCGTGCAGGTGCGCAGCGAGCCGGCCAATGTGCTCGCGCTACTCGCCGGCGCCGACGCCGCGAGGCGCGACGAGGTCGTGATCATCGGCGCCCACTACGACCACCTGGGCCGCGGCGGTGAGGGAAGCGGCTCGCTCGATCCGGAGCACCCTGCCATCCACAACGGCGCCGACGACAACGCCTCCGGCGTCGCCGCCCTGCTCGAGATCGCCCGCCGGCTCGCCGGCGGCCCCCCGGCGCGCAGCGTGCTCTTCGCCGCCTTCGCCGGCGAGGAGGAAGGTCTGCTGGGGTCGGCGCAACTGGTGCAGAACCTGCCGGTGGCGAAGGAACGGGTGGTGGCGATGCTCAATCTCGACATGGTCGGCCGCCCGAAGGAGGGGCCCATGCTGACCATCGGCGGCTACGGCACCGCCGCCGAGTGGCCGGCGTTGCTCGATGCGCTAAATGCCAACCATCACCTCAAGCTGACAACCAACAAGGGCGGCTTCGGCGCCTCCGACCACTCCTCCTTCTACGCCGCGGACATCCCGGTGCTGTTCTTCTTCACCGGCGCCCACGAGGACTACCATCGGCCGAGTGATGATGCCGGTCGGCTCGACTACCCCCGTATGGAGCAGGTGGTGTCGTTTGCGACCGACGTGGCGCGTCGGGTCGCCGACCTT
>JAZDGE010000036.1:0-4046 GCA_043807175.1 Acidobacteriota bacterium | reverse complement strand
CCTCGGCAAGTTGCTCATTCTGGACCTTTGAGAGGGCGTAGGGCGAGAGCGGCCTGCCCTCCTCGCCCTCCCGCTTCGGCAGCAGCTCGCTGTCGCCATAGACGCTCGACGAGGAGGCGAAGATGATGCGCTCGACGCCCGCATCCCGGGCGGCGGCAAACAGGTTGGCCGTGCCGGTCACGTTGACGGCAATGGTGGTCGCGGGATCGGCGAGCGAGCGGGGCACCGAGCCGAGCGCCGCCTGATGGAAGACGAGCTTGACGCCCTCGCAGCAACGCCGGCAGGCGTCGAGGTCGCGGATGTCGCCGCGCCGGAACTCGAGCCGCCCAAACAATGAGACATCGTCGCAAAAACCATCGCCCTCGCCACCGGCCGGGAGCCATCGCCGCAGGTTGGCCAGCTTGCCGTTTACGAGGCTGTCAAGCACCCGCACCCGCGCCCCGCGCTCGAGCAGCGCGTCCGCGAGGTGCGAGCCGATAAAGCCGGCGCCTCCGGTGACCAGTACTGCCGCCCCGGCGAGCTCGGGAATCGGCATTCGCCTACGCTTTCACGACGTTCGCGCGAGCGGCGCGATATACGCCGCGGCTGTCGATCACGAGGGGCGCGTGGGCGGCGACGAGCTCGTAGTTCACCTCGCTGTGGTCGGTGACGATCACTGCCGCATCGCAGCCGGCAAGGACCTCGGGTGTGAGCGGCCGCGACGTCATGGGCGGAAGGTCGGGCCAGGTCCGCATGCGCGGCGCCCGGGGAATGTGGGGATCGTGGTAGCTCACCTCGGCGCCGAGCCGGAGCAACCGCTCGATGATCTCGAAAGCCGGGCTCTCCCGCGGGTCGTCGATGTCCTTCTTGTAGGCGATGCCCAGCACCAGCACCTTGCTGCCCTTGACCGGCTTGCCCCGATCATTGAGGGCGAGCTGCAGCTTCTCGACCACGTAGCCGGGCATCGCCACATTGACGTCGCCCGCGAGCTCGATGAACTTCGGCGAGATGCCATGCTCCCTCGCCTTCCACGAGAGATAGAACGGGTCGAGCGGGATGCAGTGGCCGCCCCAGCCCGGACCCGGGTTGAAGCGCATGAAGCCGAAGGGCTTGGTCGCGGCGGCGTCGAGCACCTCCCAGACATCGATCCCCATCCGGTCGTAGATCACCTTGAGCTCGTTGACGAGCGCGATGTTGACGGCGCGAAAGATGTTTTCGACGAGCTTGGTGGCCTCGGCGGCGCGCGCCGAGGAGACCCGCACCGTCCGGCTCACGATCTGGTCGTACAACGCCTGGGCGAGATCACCCGAGAGCTCATCGACGCCGCCCACGACCTTGGGCGTCGTGGTGGCGCCGAACTCCTTGTTGCCCGGGTCCTCGCGCTCGGGCGAAAAGGCGAGGAAGTACTCCTCGCCGCAACGCAGTCCCCTGCGATCGAGGATCCCTCGCACCAGCTCGTCGGTGGTGCCGGGATAGGTGGTCGATTCGAGCACCACGAGCTGGCCCGCTCGCAGCGCTGCGCTCATCTTCTCCGTCGAAGAGACGACGTAGCGCATGTCGGGCTCGCGCTGGGGCGTGAGCGGTGTCGGGACGCAGATCAGCACGATCTCCGGCTCGCCCAGGCGGGCGAAGTCGGTGGTCGCCCCAAGACGCCCGGTTTCGACCGCGGCGCGAACCCGGCCTCCGTCGATGTGCTTGATGTACCCCTCGCCCCGCGAGAGCTTGTTAACCTTGGCCGCGTCGACATCGAATCCGAGCACGGAAAAATCGCGCTCGACGAAGGCCAACGCTAGTGGCAACCCGACGTAGCCGAGACCGATGATGCCGATCCGCGCCGTGCGGGCCTCGATTTGCTCTCGCAGGCGACTTGCGAGCTCGCTCGCCGGCGCCGGAATCGTGATTTTTGAAGTGCTCGCCAAGCCACCCCCTCTCGGCAACCCGGACAGCGGCCGTGAAGGCCTGGCCGGTTCTCCTGCCGCTCACCCTGGCCGGTGACCCGAGCGCTGCCCTTCAGGCGTTCCTCCGGCCACTCTCGCCGCGCCCCTTCGCCCCTATTAGACCACAGCGCGAGTGCCTGCAGTCCCGGGCTGCCAAGCTACACTGCCGGCTTGAGGGAGGAGGAATGCGCTCATCCAAAAGCCGGGAGTGGGAGCTTGGCCTGGCGATCGAAGCGGTGGCCAGGGCCTGCGAGCTGTGCCGTGAAGTCCAGGAGCTGGCCGTCTCCCAACCCCTGGAGAAGTCCGATCGCTCACCGGTGACGATCGCGGACCTCGCCGCCCAGGCGCTCATCATCTCGGAGATCAGAAACGTCTTTCCGGACGATCCGGTGCTCGCCGAGGAAGATGCGAGCGCGCTGCTTGACCCGGCAAACGCGCTCCTGTCGGCGCAGGTCCTTGCCTATGCCCAGAGGTACCTTCCCTCCCTCACCCCCGATGGCCTGCTCGCCATGCTGGAGAGCGGACGCGCCAACGCCGCCGGCGAGCCACACTACTGGGTGCTCGACCCCCTCGACGGCACCAAGGGGTTCCTGCGCGGTGGCCAGTACGCGGTGGCGCTGGCGCTCATCGAGCGGGGAAGCGTGGTGCTTGGCGTACTCGGGTGCCCGAGCCTGCCGGTGCGCGGAACCGACCTTGACAGCGAGCGGGGGTGCCTGTTTTTCGCCACCCATGGCGGGGGCGCGCACTGCCGGCCGCTCGACGATCGGGAATCATGGCGAATCCAGGTCGATGACCTTGGCGATCCTGCCCGCGCCGTCTTCTGCGAGTCGGTGGAGTCCGGGCACTCTTCCCACGATGTTTCGGCCCGCATCGCCGAGCGGCTTGCGATCCAGCGGCCGCCCCTGCGCATCGACAGCCAGTGCAAGTACGCGGCGGTCGCCCGCGGTGACGCCTCGATCTACCTCCGGCTGCCGACCCGGGCCGGCTATGAGGAGAAGGTCTGGGATCATGCGGCTGGATGCCTGGTCGTGACCGAGGCCGGGGGCCGCGCCACCGACCTCGCCGGAACGCCGCTCGATTTCGCGGCCGGCCCCACGCTGGCCAACAATCGCGGTCTGGTCGTGACCAATGGTAAGCTCCACGACCTGGTGTTGGCGGCGGCGCAAGCGGTAGTCAGCGAGCCCCCGCCACACTGAGGGGAGGGTAGGGATGACCGAAACAGTGGCGACCAATGTGACGTGGCACGAGAGCCATGTCGCTCGCGCCGACCGCGAGCAGTTGCTGCGGCAACGCGGCTGCACGATCTGGTCCACCGGCCTGCCCTCCTCGGGCAAGAGCACGACCGCGTTCACCGTCGAGCACGAGCTGACTCGCCGCGGGTACCTGGCCTACGTCCTGGATGGCGACAACATTCGCCATGGGCTCAACAAGAACCTCGGCTTCTCGGCGGCCGACCGCGAGGAGAACATCCGCCGCATCGGCGAGGTCGCCAGGCTGTTCGCGGATGCCGGCGTGATAACGATGACGAGCTTCATCTCCCCGTATCGCCATGATCGCGACCTTGCCCGCCGCCTCCACACCGACTCCGGTCTCGCCTTCATCGAGGTGTTCGTCGACACGCCGGTCGAGATCTGCGAGCAACGCGACCCCAAGGGGCTCTACCGCAAGGCCCGACTCGGTGAGCTCAAGGGCTTCACCGGCGTCGACGATCCCTACGAGGCGCCGCTGGCACCGGAAATCACCGTGCGAACCGCCGCGGCGGGACCAGACCTGCTGGCGCGGCAAATCCTGGCGTACCTGCTGGATGGTGGATTCATCGCCAGCGAGTTCAACGGCGTTCACCCGCTCGAACCCGGGACCTAGCTCGCTTCGCGCGCAATTGGGGTTGGGGGTTAGGGGGTTGGGGTTCGGGCACGGCGGCGCCACCTTGCTACGTGGCGCATGCCTGAGCGCCGCGGGCGCCTTTGCGGGACTGCAGCCGCGCGGCGGGTTGGGCACCGTCTCGATCCTCGACCCCTCGAAGGTCGCGCCTCGGTGTTGAGCTGTTTCTCCCAACCCCCAACCCCAAACCCCCAAACCCGCCGGTTGTTTTGCAAACACCGAGAAAAAACCTCAGGCACTACCCCCCCC
>JAZDGE010000035.1:0-3279 GCA_043807175.1 Acidobacteriota bacterium | reverse complement strand
CCGGCAAGCACCTCTGCCGCGTAGGAAAGTGCAGCCAGGACATCTTCCACGGTCAGCTCATACTCGGCTGCAACGTGATCGACAGACATTCCCCCTGCGAGCTTGCCCACTATAAGTTCCACGGGAACCCGCGTTCCGCGGATGACGGGACGGCCGAAGCGTACGGCCTCGTCGACCACGATCCTCGGTGCAATCTCGGCCATCGGCGACCTCCCGCCATCATGATAGCGCCCGCGACCGGGTCCAGGTCCGGCCGATCGAGCGGGACAGCCCCAGCCCGTCCCTACTTGGCGACCTCCACTCCGCGATCGTCTCAACGGCCCGCCGCCATCCTCACGAGTGCGGCCTCGTGGGCGCCATTGGAGGCGCCGGACCGGCCGCGGCGGTCAGAGTGAGCGCTTGTGGCCGCGGGTGCCGCGGCGGCTCCCCTTGGGGCGGGAGAACCGGCCTTCGACGGCAAAGAAGCTGGGGCCCGCAGGCGCCGGTTCGGAAGCGAACGAACGTGGGCCTGGACGCGCGCGCGGGCGATCCTCGGCGAGATTCATCTTCAGCGCCCGGCCGCCCAGCTCCTTGCCGTTGAACATGCTGACCGCCTTGGAGGCTTCCGCTTCGCTGGCGAACTCCACGAAGGCAAAGCCGCGCAGCTTCCCGGTAGCCCGGTCGGTCGGCAGGTAGACATCGACTACGGCCCCGGCGGCGGAGAAGAGCTCGGAAAGCTCCTCTTTCGTCGTGCGGAAGCTCAGGTTACCAACGAAGACCTTGGCTGGAATGGCTTTTCTCCCCGGCGTCCCATTTTTCCTGGGACGCTCTCCGGCTTTCCGGCCGGAGTTGTCATTGTACAGTGTACAACCTGTCCCGTCGCGCTTTTTCGCACCGGCGAGCGTTTCGGCAGCCTGCAGAGCCTTCTACTTCGTGCGCATCCAGATCTCGGTTCCGCCGCGCTCGTAGCGAACCTCGTCCATGAGCTGGTTGATCAGGTAGATGCCGCGGCCGCCTTCGCGGTAGAGGCGCTCTCCCACGACCGGGCTCGGCACCTGCGCGGGATCGAAGCCGGCGCCGGGATCGCGAATCACGATCAGCAAACCGCGCTCGGGGTCACAGGCGGCGCACACCTGCACGGTCTTGCCCGCGTCGCGCGCGCAACCGTGAATGACCGCGTTGGCAAGCGCCTCACCGAGCGCAAGCTCGATCTCGAACTCCTTCCCCGCGGCGCAGGACATCTCCCGCACGACCGCCATGATCTCCTCGACTGCCGCGGCAATCGCCTTGACGTCACCGGCCACCGTGATGTCGACACGTGGCGCCAGCGTGGCCTGATCGAACTCGCAGCGAACCGGTTCCGCACTCATTGAGGATCTCATAGGGGCCAACGCGCATGCCCTTCCTCGTTCTTGGCTGCTCCTCGCGGCGATTCTACCGCGTATCGCCTGCGACGCTACCTCCCTGTGGCGGGCGGCCCGGCCGGAGGCCCTCCCGCACGAGCCAACGCGAGCAGGTCTTCGAGGCTCCCCTGCCCCAGCAAGGCCGACCCGCCGGCGGGACGAGGAGTGTCCGGCGGGGCCACCCACCAGGCATGGAGCCCAAGCTCGAGCGCGGGGCGGATGTCCCAGTCCCAGTCATCGCCGGCCATCAGGCACTCGTGAGGCTCGCGCCCGAGCCGAGCGAGAATCTCGCGATAATAGGCGGGGTTGCTCTTGGTGGCGTGCATGTCCTCGTAGGTGGTGACGAGGGCGTAGGGAAACTCCTCGACCGGCACCCCGGCCCAGGCCAGGCGTTGCTCGATGGCGGTGCGGGGGAAGAGCGGATTGGTGGCGATGGCGACCTGGAGACTACGCTCAAATGCCCAACGTACGAGGGGTCGGGCTGCTTCCACCGGCGTGGTCAGCGCCTTGAGGCGTGGGAACTCCTCGGCGTAGAAGCGCGCGAAGGCTGGCTCGAGCGCCTGCCGCGCCACGCCGAGCGCAGGAAAGAACGCCGCCGCAAAGGTCTCCTGGTTGGTCGCGTCGCTACCGTCATTGGCGTCCATTGCCCGGGTGGCGCACAGCAGCTCGGCAACGAGGCGCTCCGGCGCCACGTGGTTCGCGAGATACCGCCCGAGGCCCGCGAGATAGGCCGGGATAAAGGTCTCCATCGGGTTCGCAAGCAGCGTGCCGTCAAGGTCGAGGAGGATCGCCTTCAGCATCGAGGGAGGCTCCGCCTCAAACGGTCGAGGGGCGTGCGAGTCTGGTGCCCGTAGATGTCGCGCAGGATTCCATCCATCCCACCTCCACTTCCGCCCTGCCGGCGAACCGCTCAATGCAGCGTTCGCTGCGCGAGATAGAAACGCGGCGCCGCCCGCTCGTTGCTCATTTCGATTCTGATGATGTGCTCCCGGTCGTGAGAAACGGTGATCTCGAACAGCTCCTCGCGCAGCGCACGCCCCTGGCCATCGCGCAGCCGTATCGCGACCCGATGCTTGCCAGAGGGGAGATTCCATGAGCCCTGAACCAGCCCACCGCCCTTGCGCTCGATGCCCATGAACCGCCCGCGGGAGAAATCGAACGGCAGCGGCTCCAGCGGCGTGCCGTCGCAAAGCGCCTCGATCGTGCCACGCACCAGCGGCGAGCCGAAAGTGAGCCGCAGCGTGGCGCGCGAGGTTGCAGTCGGGATAGCTCTCTCGGCCACGACAACACGAGCACCCTCCTCCTTGCCGAACTGCTCCGCGAGCCAGCCTCGCCTCACTGCCTCGGCGCCCCTGGTCGCTTCGTCGTCGCCCGGGACCATGTCGAGGGCGAGAGCGAACGCGGCCGAGGCCTCCTCCCACCGCCTCCTGGCCAGCATCCTGCTGCCCTCCGCGACCAACGTCTCGGCCCGGGCGCGAGCCGTCTGCTCGACCCGATCGGCGATCTCGCTCAAGGCGGCGCTGCCGGCGCCCGCCCCCCATCCATCAGCCAGCAAGCGGCGCGCCTCGGCAATCTCCCCTGCTCCCAGGGCCTCCTCCACCCGCCGGGCGGCCTCAGAGGCGAGACGTGCCTCGGGCGCCGTCGCCGGCGCCGGGGGCGCTGGCGCCCTCGCCGGCAGCACCAAGAGCAGCCCCCACAGCGCCAGCGCGGCGGCCGCACCGGTCGCGAGCGCTAGACCAGCGACGAGAAGAACTCTCGGCGGCCTCCAGCGAAGCGGCGGCGCGGGACTTGCCGGCTGGGCCTGGTGGGCGAGTCTTTGTCTGGCGGTCTCCAGTGCCGCCACCACCTCGGCGCCCCGGGCCGGCCGGCGGGCCGGGTCCTTCTGCAGCAGGCGAAA
>JAZDGE010000034.1:0-6034 GCA_043807175.1 Acidobacteriota bacterium | reverse complement strand
ACGCCGCCGCACCTCCTCCCGAGATACCCAGCAGGAACGGGTCAGCGAGGGGGTTGGCGAGCATCGACTGAAGCGCCGCGCCGGCAAGCGCCAGCCCGGCCCCGACGGCGAGCGCGAGAGCCACGCGCGGCGCCCGCAGGCGAAAGACGATCGTCCGGACCTCATCGCTTCCACCGCCAGCCAGAACAGTGACGACTTCGCCAGGCGCCGCCGCCTCGCCGGCGAACAACAGGCCGCCGAGCACCGCGCAGAGCAGGGTGGCAAGAAGGAGAAGGTCGGCCAAACGTTTCATGGCCGAGCCTCACGGGCCGAAACCAGGGCCTCGAGGGCGGCTGGAAAGCGTGGCCCCGGCCGGCTCACCTGGTCAGCGGGCAACCAGATCACCCGCAGCGTGCCGGCCCGCGCGCGCACCCCGGCCGGCTGGCCGAGGAGGTTGGCAAAGGTCGTTCTGACGTCGGGCTCATCGGCCGCGACCACGAGCTCGAGGCGGGCGTCGAGAAGCACCTCGGGATCGACTTGAGGATACCGCCCGGTCGCAGATGGGGCGAGATTCGTCAGGCCGGCCCGCTCGAGGAGGTCGGCGTGAAAGGTGCCGGGCGCGGCAACCACCAGCGGCGCCCACCAGACGACGTAGAGCGCCCCGCGCCGCGGGAGAACCGCGGCGCGGCCGTTCGCGACGGCACAGCGGGAGCGCATTTCCCCGGCCAGCGCGCTGCCGCGCTCCCGCTCGTCGAGAAGCTGGCCAACAAGCTCGGCGGCGGCGGCGAGACTCTCGCACGAGGTGACATCGACGGTGGCGGTGGGGATCTGGAGGCGAATGAGCTGTGTGACCACGCGGGGGTCATTGCCGGCAGTCGTGGCGAGGACGAGATCGGGCCTAAGGGCGACAATCGCCTCGGTGTCGCCGGGATCGACTCGCGGGAGCAGTGCAGCCGCGGGCGGGTAGTCGCCATGGGGCGGCGCCGCAATCACCCGCGAGCCGGCACCCAGGGCGAATGCAAGCTCGGTGACGTCGGGCGCAAGCGGCAGCAGCCGGCGCACCGGGCGCCGCGGCACCGGGTTGCCCACCTGATCGACGAGCGGGGAGGGCGGGGGCGCGACACAGGCCGGCATCCCCAGCGCGCACAGAAAAAGCCACCCGCACCAGGAGGCCCGGGTGGCGCTCGCTGCGCGAGAGCGGCGGGTGTTCCTACTCGGCGCTTTGCTCTTCCAGATCGTTGGGAATTCCCAGACGCTGGCAGGCGGCGTCATACATCTGGCGGGCGGCCTTCTGCGCGGACTGAAGCTCGGCGATCCGCTGCTTGACGCGCTGCAGCTCTTCCTGGATCGAGTTTTCGAGCTCACCGACCTCCTGCTTGGTGACTCTGCGCGTTTCCTCGTAGAACTTGCGCTGTTGCTCGGTAAGTACTGGCATAGGCTCCTCCTAGCTCTATGGTCTGAAGGGAAGGGTCAGGGTTTGCCACACTTTCACGCGAACGCCATCCTTGGTGGCCGGCCTGAAACGCCAGCCGCGCACCGCCGTGACGGCAGCGGCATCGAGGCCGAGATCGGGTTTGATCCCACGAAGGATTTGCACATCTTGAACCGCGCCGTTCTCGTCGACCAGGGCGCGCAGGATCACGGTGCCCCCGACGCGCTGGCGCGCCGCCAGCGGCGGGTAGCCGGGCTTCGGGTTGTGGACCGCCTCGGCCGGAGTGTCCGGGCTCTCGATCAGATCACCTACCCGCACCGCGGGCTGCTCCGCGGCGTGGGGTGGGCGGGTCGGCGCGGCCACCGGCGGTGGCGCCACCGCAGGGGGCTCCTGCGGCTCGCTTGCGACCACCGCCGCCGCCGTTGGTACGGCCGTGGGCAGGGGCGCTGCCGTGGGGACGATCGCCTGGCGCGGCACTGCCGTCTGAACCGCCGGGGCGACGACTGGCGCCACCGTTGGTGTAATCGGGGCGCCCGCGGGAACGACAGGCTGAGCCGCCGCGGCGGCAGGAGTGGCGGCAAGAATTTGCTCGGTGAGGCGACTGCGCAACGCCGCCTCTTGCCTGGCCACTTCCTCCTGCGCAATCTGCCGGGCCATCGCCACCGTCTCCGGCGCCGGCGTCACCGCGGCGGCGGGACCGGCAGGCGCGCTGCGCTGGCGAGTGAGGACCACAACCCCCACGGCGACCGCGAGGATGCCTACGGCCACGCCGGCGATCAGACCGATCGGGAGCGGCCGGCGAGGCGCCTCGGGACGCGAGATCTCGGGCAGCTCGGGCTCGGCCGCCACCGGGGCAGGCGCGGGCGCCACCGGCGCCTCCTTGGGCTTCTTGACGGCCGGCGCCGCAGTTGGCTGGGGCGCTGGCTTGGGCCGGGGCGGGGCGGGAGCGGTGGGCGCCGCTGCCGGGCGCTCGCGCCCGACGAGCTCGGCGAGGAAGCCACCGAGCTCGCTGGCGCCCGGTGTGGGCCGGAAGCCCTGAAGTAAGGCGGCCAGGTCGCCAGACATCTCGCCCGCCGTCTGGTAGCGTTCCTCGCGGTTGGGATGGAGCGCCTTGAGGACCACCGACTCGACGTCGGCGGGGATCGTGGCGTCGAGCTCACGCGGGGAGACGAGCTTGGGGGCGCGAACCTGCTCGAGGATCGAAAGCTCGGAGTCACCGGCAAAGGCCTTGCGGCCGGTGATCATCTCGTAGAGCACCAGCCCAAGAGAGAAGATGTCCGAGCGATGGTCGAGGTCCTTTCCCCATGCCTGCTCCGGCGACATGCACTGAAGCTTGCCCTTGAGCGCGCCGGCGCAGGTGTGTGAGGCCTTTGAGGCGGCCTTGGCGATGCCAAAGTCGCACAGCTTGATGTCGCCGTCGAAGGAGACCAAAACGTTCTGGGGCGAGACGTCGCGATGCACGAGGGCCATCGCCTTGCCCTGGAGGTCGCTCTTGCGATGGGCGTAGTCGAGAGCGGCAGCGAGCCGCGAGCCGATATGGAGAGCCAGGCCAAGTGGCAGGCGGAGCCGCTTCTCGTCGCCGAGGCGCAGGATCGAGCGCAGATCCTTGCCGTCGATGTACTCCATGGCGATGTAGTAGGAGCGCTCGATCCTGCCGAGGTCATAGATGTGAATGATGTTGGGGTGCTGGAGCCCGGCCGCCAGCTTGGCCTCGTCGATGAACATCGTGACGAACTCGTCGTTGTCCGTCAGATGCGGCAAGATCCGCTTGATCGCAACGATCTTCTGAAAGCCCTCGACCCCCCGCATGCGGGCCTTGAAGACCTCTGCCATGCCGCCGGCCGAAATCGTTTCTATCAGCTCGTACTGGCCGAACGGAGTCCCCAGGGCGGGCGCGGGCGCGACGGGTTCGGGCGGGGGAGCAGGCCTGGCTGCCTTGGGAACCGCGGGAGAAGGAGGGGCGACAGGCTCCGGGGCAGGCGCAGGCACTGTCTTGGGAGGCGCGGGCTTGAGGCGTGGCGCCCCCCCCTCGAGCCCCGAAAGGGTCTGATGAAGCAGCTCATCCACCGAGGCGCCACCGGTGTCCTGGCGCACCTTGGCCGGCTTGGCGGTGGGCTCGAGCATGGCGGCAAGCGAGCTCTCCACGCTGCCGCCGGCAGCGGGGGTCGCCGCCGGTCGGGGCGGTGCTGGCTTGGCCGCTGGCTCCGCACGGGGTGTCAGGCCGGCTGGCGTGGCCTGAAGGACCGTCTCGATTGCAATGCGTTGAGTCTCGCCGGGGGACGGGCGGGGCTCCTCTGGCGGCGCCGGAGTCGGTCGAGACGCCGGCTCGCTGGCGACAGGGCGTGGCAACTGCTGCGTGTCGGCCGGTCGCGGCTCTGGTTCCTCGCCCTCGCCGATAAGATCGCCAAAGAGGTCCTCGGAGGTCACGGTGCCGGCCTGCGGCACCAGACCCGCGCTGCGGCGCAGCGCCTCCAGGACGTCGGCCTTGGTGTCCACGCCCATTCCCGAAGCGGACCGACCTGCCTGCAGGAAAGAGCGCACGCTCGCCAGTAGCTCCTCATTCGAGAACGGTTTGGCAATGAGAGCCTCGGCGCCGAGTCGGATGGCATCGCCGGCAGGATCGTTCCCGGCGTAGCCGCTGAAGAGAATGATGAAGGGCGTGCTGCGCAGGCCTGCTCGCGCACGCACCTGCGTGATGGCGTCCTCGACCTTGAGGCGCGGAAGGACGGAGGTGATGAGGACGACGCGCGGCTCGACCCGCGCGCAGGCTCCCACTGCCGCGTCGACGTCCTTGGCGGTAATGATCTGGCAACCGAGCGGTGCCAGTGCTTCCGTGACCCGCGCTAGTGTGCGCGGCTCGTAGTCGACGAGAAGGATAGTCTGCGCCATACCCCCACCGGTTCGCGTGCCAAACCTCGCCGGTATTTTGGTTGGCCGCCAGTCGCAAGTCAATAGGCGCTTTTCCTAGCGAGTTTTTGCGCTCCTGGGTGTACAATGAGCCGCGGCGGGACGGACGAAACGCCCCAGGGGGTGGTGATGTCGGGCCACAACAAGTGGAGCACAATCAAGCACAAGAAGGGCAAGCTTGACGCCAAGCGCGGCAAGCTTTTCACCAAGATCATCCGTGAAATCACCACCGCGGCCCGCGAGGGAGGCGGGGATGCAGATGGCAATCCGCGCCTGCGCGCCGCCATCGTCGCTGGAAAGGCCGCGAACATGCCCAACGACACGATCCAGAAGGCGATCCAGCGGGGCACCGGAGAGCTCCCCGGGGTGGCCTACGAGGAGGTGACGTACGAGGGCTATGGGCCCGGGGGTGTCGCGGTGCTGCTTCACGCCCTCACCGACAATCGGAATCGCACCACGGCCGAGATTCGCCACATGTTCTCCAAGCATGGCGGCAACCTTGGCGAGTCCGGATGCGTCGCCTTTCTCTTCAAGAAGCAGGGCTACCTCATCCTGCCGAAGCGCGCGGGAGACGAGGACACGGTGATGGAAGCGGCGCTGGAGGCGGGTGCTGAGGACTTCTTCGCCGATGATCCCGAGCTCTACGAGGTCTACACTGCGCCCGAGGACCTGCACAAGGTCAAGCTGGCGCTCGAGGCTCGCAGTCTTGCCATCGAGCAGGCGAAGGTCGAAATGGTCCCGACCATGCAAGTTCGCCTCGAGGACAAGCGCGCCGAGCAAATGGTGCGCCTCATGGACTCCTTCGAGGACCACGACGACGTGCAAAACGTCTGGGCGAACTTCGATATTGATGAGAGCATCCTCCAGGCAGGTTGACCCGCATTTCTCACCGTGGTCCGTCACGAAAGCGCCGAGAGTGCGTCAGATCGGGCCGCACGTAGCGACGAGCGACGCAGGCGTACTTGAACAGTACGTCGAGGAGCAAGGAGCGAGTACGGCCCGAGATGGCGTGCTATCGGCGCTTGCAGTAGGACAAGCGGTGAGAAATGCGGGTTAACCCGGCGCGCATTCTTGGCCTTGACCCGGGCTCACGGGTTACTGGCTGGGGTCTTCTGGTGATCGGTCCCACGGGGAAGGGCGAAAGCGCCTTCGGGTGCCTCCGGCCGCCCCGGCATTTCGACCGCTCGAAGACCCTCGCGGCGCTGTCCACCGAGCTCGCACAGCTTCTCGAGCGAACCTCACCCACCGTCGTCGTGGTCGAGACCCCCTTCTCCGCCCGCTTTCTCAAGGCCGGGCTCGTGCTTGCCGAGACCCGCGGAGCCCTTCTGGCAGTGTTGGGCGGGTGGGGCGGGACGGTCGTGGAGTACGAGCCGGCGCGGGTCAAGGCGGCAGTCGTCGGCCTTGGGCGCGCGGAGAAGCGCCAGGTCGCCTATGTCGTCCAGCGAGAGCTGGGGATTGCCTCGACCCTGTCATCTGACGCGGCTGACGCGCTTGCGCTGGCCCTGTGTCACTTCCGGCTGAGCAAGACCGCAAGCTTGCAGGCCCCCCCGGCCGTGGGCACGGCAGATCGCGTCGGTGGCCGCGTCCCGCGCGTGCGGTAGCGCCGCACGTTCTCGCTAGCCCCAATACTGTTCACTTAGACTGGCCTCTTGAGGTATGCTATGTGCGGAGGGAAAGGAGATCCGCACATGGCACGCACTGTAGCCGAGCTTCCGA
>JAZDGE010000033.1:0-3791 GCA_043807175.1 Acidobacteriota bacterium | reverse complement strand
CCGGCGCCACCGAGGCCCTGCCAAGTGGCGAGAAAAGGCGGCAACTGCTCCCGCGACAGCGCCGTGAACGACGGCCGCCCCTGCGCCCGCGCCATCCGCAACAGCCGCTCGAGGTTGTCTGCGAGGCAAACCTGCAGGCCGCCGGTCCCCGCGACCAGCGTGTCGATGACAATCCGCTGCGCGTCCGCGAGCTCATCGAGCGCCACCACCAGGCGTTCGGCCGGCAGCGGCAGCGCCGCCGCCACCGCGGCACGGTCGATGGGACCGTAGCTGCGCAGCAGATCGGCGATCAGCTCCGCTGCCGGGTCAGCTTGGTCCTCGCCGGCCTCGTCCCCGTCTGGTGCGGCCGGTTCAGCCGCGAGCACTGCGGCGAGCGCCCGGCGCGCCGCCGGCGCCGCCACGCCGTCGAGGCGGGGCGAGAACAGCGTGGCCGCGAGGGGATCCACACCGCAGGCGCAGGCGATGCGCGGCAGCATCTCGACCGCACACACCAGGCGCGGCTCTCCGCCTTCGAACGAAACTGCAACGATCTTGGCGGCGAGCGCCTCGATCATCGCGGCTGGGTCGAGACCCCAGTCGCGCTCCATCGCCGCCAGCAGCTCCCGCCACTCCACGGGCGGGAGCGCCACCCGTTCCTTGACCGCGTCGAGCAGCTCGGCGGCATCGCGCGGCGCATAGCCGGGAAAGGTCCGCTGCAGCTTGCGCTGGAACGTCTCGACGAGCGCCGGCGCCAATTGCGGCCGCAGGTGCGCGCTCGCGACCACCTCCTTGAGCAGATCGGGGCGGACATGTCCTGCTGCTTCGGAGACCGGCGCGTCGTCCTCGTACATCAGCGCGTTGGTGCGCCGCCACGAAACGCCCGCCGCGAACGGCGACGGCGCCGCCGTGGTGACCTCGACCACCTCGATGCGGCCCTCCTCGAGCTCCTCGAGCATGCGCGAGAGCGCGTCGAGCTGGAACTCGTCCTCCAGGCACGTCCGCCACGCTTCCAGCACCACCGGGAAGTCGTCGAAGCGCCGCACCGCCTCGAGCAGGTCCTTGGCGCGCTGGCGGGACAGCCAGAGCGGCGTGCGGCGGTGGAACCCCTCGCGCGGCAGCAGCAGAGCGCAGGCTGCCGCGTGGCGGAAGCGGGCGCCGAAGAACCCCGTGCGGGCGAGCGCGTCGCTCAGTAGGTCCGGCGCCGCCGCCGCGCTCACCAGCGACAGCAGCTCCGCCGCCGGCGGTATCGACGAGGCGGCGATGGTGACGCAACTGTCGTCGTGCATCACCTCGACCGGGGCGTGGTAGCGGCGCTCCCACGCCGCCGCGAAGGCGAGCGCGAACGGCCGGTTGACCTTGCCGCCCCAGAGAGTGTGGACGATCACCTGGCCTGGCTCGCCCCGCTCCTGCGGCGAGACCACCCGCTCGAAGACGACGCGGTGGCGGTGCGGCAGCACCCGGGTGGCGGCCTTCTGCGCGGCAAGGTGGCGAAGCAGCGCCGCCACCGCCCACGGGTGCAGGCAGTACTCGCTCGCGAGCTCCCGCGCGAACGCCGGCTCGGCGAGCCGTTCCTCGGCGCGCTCGAGGAGCTCGCCGACACGGGAGAGCAGCTCGAACGACCGGTCGCGCTCGTCCGCCCGCCAGAACGGCGCCATCGCCGCCCTCCCGCGCGTCGGGCGCACAAACACGTCGTTGTGGGTGATGCGCTCGATCCGCCAGGCCTGGACGCCGAGGGTGAAGGCGTCGCCGATCGAGCGCTCCCAGACGAACTCCTCGTCGAGCTCGCCGAGCAGCGCACCGCCCTCTTCGACCCGCAGGTGGAAGTAGCCCCGGTCGGGGATGGTGCCGCCCGAGAGGTAGACCAGCCGCTCGGCGCCAGGACGACCACGCACCGTGCCGTCGACGCGATCCACGCTCACCACCGGCCTCAGCTCGGTGATGCGTGCAGCGGCGTAGCGGCCGGCGAGCATCTCGAGCACGAGGTCGAAGTGGTGGCGAGGCAGGTCCCGGTACGGCTCGGCGCAGCGCAGGACCGCGAGCAGCTCGTCGACCGGCCAGGTCTCGGTGGCGGTCATCGACACGATCACCTGCGCCAACACGTCGAGGGCGCCCGAGAGCGGTGCCGTCTCCTCGATGTCCCCGGCGAGCACCGCCCTCGCCATCACCGCCGCGTGCAGCAGGTCGGCGGGAAACAGCGGCACGAAGCGCCCCCGGCTCGGCGCCCCCACCGCGTGGCCGGAGCGGCCGATGCGCTGCACCGCCGCCGCCACCGTGGGCGGAGTCTGCACCAGCACCACCTCGTCGAGGGCGCCGATGTCGATCCCGAGCTCGAGCGAGCTGGTGGCGACGATGCCGCGCAGCTCGCCGGCCTTGAGGCGCTCCTCGACCACCGTCCGGATCTCGCGCGAGAGCGAGCCATGATGCGACCAGGCGAGCTGGACGCCCTCCTCCTCGTTGACCAGCCGCGTCAGCTTCTCGACAATGCGGCGCGAGTTGCCGAACACCAGCGTCGAGCGGTTGCGCCCGAGTGAGCCCCGGATCTCGCCGACGACCCCCTCCCACAGCCGCTCGGGAGCCCCGTCGACGTCGGCCGCCGGTCCGGCCGGGAAGCGGACCTCGAGGTCGTACGTCTTCGCCGCCGGCACGGCGACCACCGCGACCGAGCGGGGCCGGTGGACGAGCGCGCCACCGACCGTCTCGAGCGCGGCGCCACCCACCCAGCGGGCGACGCGCTCGAGCGGCCGCACCGTGGCCGAGAGTGCGATCCGCTGCACCTCGCCGGCGAGGCGGGAGAGCCGCTCCACCGCCGTGATCAGGTGCACCCCGCGTTTGCTTCCGACCACCGCGTGCACCTCGTCGAGGATCACCGTCGCGACACCGGCGAGCAGGTCGCGGCCGCGGCGCGAGGTGAGCAGGATGTTCAGGCTCTCCGGCGTCGTGATGAGGATCTCCGGCGGCCGCCGCGCCATCCGCGCGCGCTCCTCGCTCGGGGTGTCGCCGGAGCGCACCAGCACCCGAATCTCGGGCATCACCGCCCCGGCGGCGTCGAAGCGCTCCTTGAGCTCGGCGAGCGGCGCGAGCAGATTGCGGCGGATGTCGTTGCCGAGCGCCTTCTGCGGCGACACGTACAGCACCCGCACGGCGCCGGCCGGCAGCGCGCCGGTAAGCAGCCGGTCGATCGCCCACAGGAAGGCCGCCAGTGTCTTGCCACTGCCGGTCGGCGCGGTGGCGAGGACATGCTCGCCGGCGGCGATGCGCTCCCAGGCGAGCTGCTGCACCGCGGTCGGCTCGCCAACGCGCTCGGCGAACCACTCCCGCACCAGCGGATGGAAAGGCGCGAGGGAATCGTCCGGCCGCATCGCCGCAACAGTACCAGCTCCTGCCTGCTTCCTGTGCGCACTCCTGCGCTTGGGCCTGTTGTCGCGGGTGGCGCCCGCGTGACCATACCCGCGCCGGATTTGCGAGGTTGCAGGGTGTCACTGTTGGCCTCGGCTGGGAGCGCAGGCGTCTCGCCTGCACTCGCCGCCTTCCTGGCCCAACTCCTGCGCCACTCGGCTGCCGGCAGGGAAAGCAGGCGGGACGCCTGCGCTCCCAGCAGCGCGCGGCCCGCGCCATTTCTCCGACAGGCTCCCAGCGAGGCCTCGCCTCAAACCGAAGAGGCGAAGCCTCGCGTCGACAGTTGACAGTTGACAATTTCCCCCGCACCCCACCCAGAAAACCCACCCACCCGTCCCCCACCCTCGTGCCCGACTCGAGAACTTCGCTCATTCGTTCACATCTTGCCACTGTCAGACGTCTAGGGCTCGCGAGAG
>JAZDGE010000032.1:0-6011 GCA_043807175.1 Acidobacteriota bacterium | reverse complement strand
GCGGGGGAAACTTTCGCCTGTCGCCTGTCGCCTTCCGTTAACGGGTGGGGGGCGGGGGAAACCGTCAACTGTCGACTGTCAACTTCCCCTCAGTGAGCCAGGAGCGAGAGGGCGGCGATGGCGGCCATGCCGAGGCTGGTGGCGAGCACATCGCGCTTGCGGCAGCGGGGCGTGGTCACCGAGGGGATGAGATCGCTTGCGCCGAGATAGAGGAAGAAACCTGCCATCGCGAGCAGCAGGAAGGTGAGGTGTGACTCGTCGAGAGGCGCCGTGACGCCGGCCGCGAAACCAAGCACCAGGGCAAGCACATTGGCGAGCAGCACGCGTATCGCCTGCGGGCGGCGGTGGTGGTGACTGAGCACGAGCGAGACGGTGGTGAGCCCGTCCGCGAACTTGTGGGCGGAGAGGGCGATTCCCACCGCCACCGCGGCAACCACCGATTCGCGCAGCGCCGCGGCGAGCGCCAGGCCGTCCACCGCCGAGTGGAGGATCAGCCCCAGCGCGCCGTGCATCGCGAGGGGTGGATGCTCATGCTCCTCGTCGGGGCAAGCGGCATCCATGCCATGGGCATGCGGGTGGAGGACATGGAGCTTGTCGAGCAGCAGCGTGGCGAGAAAGGCGCCCAGCACCACCATGAGCCCGGCATGGAGATCGCCCGCCACGCCGTGCAGGCCCTCGGGGATGAGCTCGAGCAGGGCCAGCCCGACCAGGGTGCCGGCGGAGAAGGAGAGAAAGATCCGGGCATGGCGCTCGAAACGTAAAGGTAGCGCGCCGCCAGCGAGGGTCGCTGCGACTACCGCGACCAGCAGCACGAGGCCGGCGAGAGCTGGCATGCCGGCATTGTAGAGGATGTCCCAACTGCGGGAGGTCCAAAGGTAGAATTGCAGCGTGAGTGAGGACGTCCGGCTCGACCTGTGGCTCGATGTCGCCTGCCTGGCCAAGACGCGGTCGCAGGCCAAGACGCTGTGCGACGGCGGCAAGGTGGAGGTCAACGGTTCCCCGGCCAAGGCTCACCGCTGTCTTCGCCTCGGCGATCGGGTGCGGGTGACGAACGCCCCGGGGGCGCGCCGGGAGGTAGTGGTCAAGGAGCTTTGCACATCACATGTCGCCAAGGCGCGCGCCCGTGAGCTGTACGACGATGTCACGCCGCCGCCGTCGCCGGAGGAGCTCGAGCTGCGCCGCCTCGACCGCCTCGCCCCGCCGCCTGCTCCACCGCGCGGCGCGGGCCGCCCCGAGAAGCGCGACCGCCGCCAGATCGAGCGCTGGCGGGGCAGGTAGTCTACGAGGTGCGGCGCAGGCGAGGAAAGCGGCGCATCACGGCGGCGATGACAACCGCGGCGGAGAGCAGCGCAACCGTGAACGGTCCCGTTGGCAAGTCCAATGTGAAGGAAAGCACAAGCCCGCCGAGCGAGCAGGTGACCGCAATCGCCGCGGCGGTGAAGAAGGCGGCGCGCAGGCCCCGGGTCACGAGCAGCGCCGCCATCGCCGGCAAGGTGAGCAGGGCGAACGCGAGCAGGGCGCCGGTCTCGTGGACGGCGGCGGCGGTGGCGGCGCCCACGCTCAGGTAGAGCAGCAGCGTCCAGCCACCGGTGGCGATTCCCGCCGCGCGCGCGGCCTCGGGGTCGAAGACCACGAGCACGAAGCGCTTCGCGAACACGACGTGGAGGGCGACGACAGCCGCAGCGACGGCGCCGAGCAGCCACACCTCGCGTGCCGTCACCGCCAGCACATTGCCGAACAGAAGTCGCATCCCCTCGCTGTCGGCAACTGCGGACTTGGCAAGAACCAGCACTGTGAGGCTGGCGGCCGCCGCGTACCCCCAGCCGATGAGCGACTCGGCGGGGATGCGGCGGGGGGTGGATGCCAGCGCCAGGGCGGCGGCGCCGGCGAGCGACGTGACGATGGCGGTGAGCTCAACCGGCAGGGCGAGCGCCAGTGCGGCCGCCGCCCCGAGCGTCGCGATGTTGGCCAGCGCCAAGCCGACAAACACCACCCGTTTGAGGACGACGTACACGCCCAGCACGGCGAGCGCGACCGCCGCGGCCACTCCGGCGGCGGCAGCCAGGCGCATGAACTCGAGCTCAAACATCTGCCGCCTCAGGATTCCCCACGACCAGAGTTCGCCGGCCTGCATGCGTCGTCAGCTCTACCGGCAAGCCGTACAGCTCGCTCAGGCGATCCCCCTGGAGCACGTCCTCGGCATCGCCGTAGAGCACTCGTCCGTTCTCGATCAGCAGGATCGTCGTCGCCGCGTCGAGCACGGTTTGCAGCAGGTGGGTGACGAGGAGCACCGTGAGCCCGCGCTCCCGGTTCAGCCGGCGCAGGAGCACGACGATCGCGTGCTCGCTTGCGAGGTCCATCCCGTTCGTCGGTTCGTCGAGCACCAGCAGGTCGGGGTCGCCGGCGAGGGCGCGGGCGAGCAGCACGCGCTGCTGCTGGCCGCCCGAGAGGTCGCGGTAGAGGCACGGCGCCAGGTGCGAGACCCCGGCCAGATCGAGCGCCGCGGCAGCCCGCTGGTGGTCGTGGGCGCGAATGCGCTGCAGCGGTCCGAGGCGGGGCGCGCGCCCCATCAGCGCCACCTCGAGCGCGGTCACCGGGATGATCGAGTCGATGCGCTCGCGCTGCGGGACATAGCCCAGCACCGGCCGGGCCAGCCGCTCGATCGTCCCGGACTGTGGCTTGAGCAAGCCGAGGATCGCCCGCAGGATGGTCGTCTTCACCGAGCCGTTGGGACCCACGATGCCGAGGAACTCACCGCGACAGATGTGGAACGACAGATTCTGCAAGACCGCGGTCCCCGAGTAGCCGAGCGTGACCCTCGAGAAGCGCAGCAACTGGCAGTCGTGCCGCCCGCTCACGGTGTCCCCGCCGGAAGCAAGGTGGCCGCAATGGCGCTGGTAATGGTGTCGAACAGGCCGATCTGGTCGTCGGTTCCGGGGGCGGCGCCGACCAGCACTGGCACCTTGATCACCGGCACGCCGGTGTCGCGCGAGATCAAGTTGGGGACCCGGTCGTCGAAGTACGACTCCATGAGGATTGCCTTGACCTCACCCTTCTTCAGTCGCTCCTCGAGATCGGCGATGTGCGTCGGGGTCGGCGGCACGCCTGGTTTGGGCTCGAGGAAGTCGACGACGTCGATGTTAAAGCGCCGGGCGAAATAGGGCCAGGTGTTGTGGAACGACACGACCTGAACGCCGGCGAGCGGGGCCAGCCGTTGCTGCCAGCCGGCCAGCGCCCGTTCCATCCTGGTGATGTACTCCCCGGCGTTGGTGCGAAATGCGGTTGCGTGTTGCGGCGCGACCTTCGACAGCCCGTCGACGATCGCATCGGCGATCGGGCGGGCGTTGGCCGGGTCGAGCCAGTAGTGCGGATTGCCATATCGGTGGAGGTCACCGTATGAGGCATCCACCTTGAAGTTGGGCACCTCGAGCGGCACGATCCCCGTAGACGCGTCGACGATCAGGAGTCTGGCGTTGCGCGAGCCGTCGATGAGCTGCTGCGCCCACAGGTCGAGGTCGAGGCCGACCTTCACATACATGTCGGCCCGGCGAATCTTGACGAAGAAGGAGGGGAGAATCTCGACGGCGTGGATGTCGCGATTGCCCTTGACAATGCTCTCGACCTCGACAAGGTCGCCGCCGACGGCCCTGGTGATCGCCGCGAGGTCGGGGATCGAGGCGACGACGCGGACCGGTTCGGCAGTGACGGCGCTCGCCCCAACAGCGGCCAGCATCAGGATGATGGTGCGGAGTCTCATGTCATCCTCCTAAAACCAGTGGGCCTTGTGCGGCCCCAGGGAGAAGACCAACTGCAGGATGGCCTCGTTGACGGGATCCTGGTAGTCGTCGCCGTCCGTCTGGCGGAGCAGCACTCGCAGCATCGTCGTCTCCTCCATGACCTGGAAGCCGCCGAACAGGCCGACCCTCGTCGTCGTGTTGCCGGCGTCGTCGGCACCCTCGGCCCGCTCGCCGATGGCGCCGATGTCCCAGCGCTGGGCGAAACGGTAGTCGGCGAAGGCGTAGTAACCGTCAGCGGTTACTCGTGAGATGTCGCTCCCCTGGCCGAGGACGTCGCGCCGGGAGCGGATCCACTCGCCCTGAACGGTGAGTGATCGGTACTTGTTCGGCGCCCAGCGGTACTTGAAGTCCGCCCCCAGGAGGGCGACCTGGCGGCCCGTCGCGGCGTCGAAGGTGTCCTGGAGCGCGCTGAGCCCAGCCTCGAAGCCGGCATAGTCGCCGGTGGGAACGAACAGCGAGAGACGTTCGGACCAGCCCAGGTCGGTCTCGAGCTCGCCGTTCGGGCCGGCCGGCGTATCCTGGATCCACTCGCCCACGAAGCCGCCTTTGAGTACGTTGACCGAGGGCGTGAGGACCAGGTTGCCAAGGGGAATCTGCATGTTCAGGTTGACGCCGACATCCATCAAGCCCTCCGCACCGAGGTACTGCTGGTGCACCAGCGGCGTCTCGAGGAACGCGTAGGCATGGGGGTGCAGCAGGTTGAGCTTGCCGAAGTCGACGCGGTACCTGCCGGCCTTGACCTGCAGTCCGGCCGGCAAGCCGCGCAAGATGGTTGCGAAGGCCTCTTCGACGACGAATCCCTCGTTCTCGGTGTAGGCGGCGAAGACATCGCCACGGACGAACGGGTTCAGGTAGCCCTGAAGAGCGAGCTCGACGCTCTCGAGGTCGAGCTGAAGATTGCCTTCCTTCGGATCGCTCGCGTCATCGGTGACGAACGCGCGGACGTCGCCGATCACCGAGATGTCGGGGTTGATGTTCTGCGCGCCTGAGTGCTGCGAGACCGTCGCGAATGCGGTGAGAAAACAGCAGATAATGAGCTTGTTGCCCATTCATGCCTCCCGGGTCTTGCCGCCGGCATACACCGGCATTGATGATGAGATGTGACTAGGCGGCGATCCGGGTAGGTGGTGCACGGGCGTGCCGGCGGCTCGCCGCGGCGCCGGTGGAAACCTGGCTGACGAACGGCTCGGCCCGGCCCGTTTGAAGAGAAGGCGCCTGCGCGATCGTGACGCCGAGCGCGGCCAGCGGGCTCGGCCCCGCGGCGCACAGCGGGCAATGCTGCACATCTGCAGATTTCCCCGGCCCGGGCAAAGCAGCCGCGCCGTGGCTGTCAGAAGCGATCGAGCCCGGCGGCACTGCGCGCGACCGCGACAGTGCGTGGCTGTGGAGCCGCGGCACGGAGGCTGACACGCAGACCAGGAGCATGGCGATGACCGCCGCCCGCTGCCTGCACCTCCGGATGAGACCGTATCGCATCGAGACCTACCATAGGCGGCCCAGCGGCCGCTGTCAAGAACGGCGCAAGCGCGGCGGTCGGCCCGGCTTGACGCCTGCCGGATGTGGGGTCTAGGCTGACCGATGAAGCAGACCTGCGAGGCCGCTTGCGGCCACGGGAGGCAGCGATGAGATATCACCGGACCGCCGTTCGTCTTCTTCTCCTTCTTCTGGCGCTCGGGTTGGTTGGTTCTGTGATCGAGGCGGGCTCACGGCCGCCAACCTTGAGGCTCGTCACGGTGGCGCCCGCAGCGGCGTCGTTCGAGCTCGCGCCGGATCCGCGACCGTGGACGGAAAAGGTCGCCCCCAGCTTGCTCGCCGTAGCAGAAGGCGGGGCCGGGACGGCCGAGCTTGTGGTGACGCTGCGCGAGCCCGCGGCGCTGGTCGCATTCGCCGAGTCGGCGCCCGCCCACTCGGCGCGGCTGCGCTGGCTGGCCGCCACGGCAGAGGACCTGGCTCGCACCTACCGGCCGTTCGGCGTCGAGCTACGGGTCGCGTACTCACATCTTCCGGTGGTGGTGCTGGCCGTGCCGGGGAGCATGCTGCCGGCGCTCGCCGGCGACTACCGGGTGGCCGCGGTGGCGCCCAATCGGCGGCGCGAAGCCCTGCGCGCCGAGGGGACCGCGCTGATCCGGGCGCCCGCCGTGCACGCGCTGGGCTACACCGGCGCCGGGGTCGGGATCGCGATCGTCGACACCGGGGTCGACTACACCCACGCCG
>JAZDGE010000031.1:0-14813 GCA_043807175.1 Acidobacteriota bacterium | reverse complement strand
CGAGCGGGCGGCGGCGCTGGCGGCGATGAGCGCGCGCCTCGACGCGGCGGGCGTGGCGCCGGAGGGGTACCTCCTCCAGCGCCACATCGCGGGCGGACGTGAGGTGATCGTCGGGCTGACCCGCGACCCGGCGATGGGGCCGCTGGTGATGTGTGGGCTTGGCGGAGTCGCGGTCGAGGTCTGGCAGGACGTGAGCTTCAGGCTCGCGCCCGTCGCCCGCGTGGAAGCCGAGGAAATGATCGCCGAGCTGCGCGGGGCGAGCCTGCTGGGCCGCTTTCGCGGGCGTCCGGCAGCCGACACCGGCGCCTTCGCCGACGCCATCACGAGGCTCGCCGCCCTGGCGGTGGCGCATCCCGAGCTCGCCGAGTGCGATGTCAATCCCCTGCTGCTGCTCGACGAGGGCTGCGGCGCGGTCGCCGTTGACGCGCGGATTCGTCTCTCAGGCTAGGAGCCTGTCGGAGAAATCGAGTGTGGCCCGCCACATTTCTCCGACAGGCTCCTAGCGCCAGCCCGGGAACTCGCCCAGGCGCTCACACTCCTGTCCGGCGGGCGCAGCGGCGCCTGCGAGCTCGGCGATCGACCGATGGAGGCGGGGGTGCTGCCAGGACCCTGCGACCTCGGCGGCGGGAAGAAGCACGAAGCGCCGGTCCGCCACCTGCGGGTGGGGCAGGGTGAGGGCCGGGCTGGCGATCACCAGGTCTTCCACGAGCAGAAGGTCGAGATCGAGAGGGCGGGGGCCCCAGCGCTCGGTGCGCTCCCGCCCGGCTGCCGCCTCGAGCTGGCGAAAGAACGCGAGCGCCTGCAGAGGATGGACGTCGAGGCCGATCACCAGGGTCGCGTTCAAGAAGTCCGGCTGCGGCGGGCCCTGGGGCGCGGTGCGCCAGAGGCTGGAAGCGGCAAGCAGCGCGAAGCGCTCGCCGATCGCCTGGGCGGCGAGGGCGAACGCCGCCCGCACATCGCCCTGGTTGCCGCCGAGGCCGACGAGCAGCTTCATCGCGAAGGAGCCTCCCGAGCGGAGAATACGGCCCCGGCACCGCAGGGGAAGCGCGGGCTGGTGTGCCAAGGTTTTGGAGCCCGTCCACCGGGGTGCGCCACTACCAGAGAACCTTCTCTTGCAGGCCCTCTCGTTCCTTGTCGAGGTCGGCGAGGAGGATGGCAAGCTTTTTTCCCTTGAGAAAGCCGGCGGGAATCGCCTTGGCCTCGTTGAGATAGGAAAGGGCCTTGATTGCGGCGGAAAGGTGAACGAAGTAGCCGTGGCTGGCCCGGAGCTGGCTGCGCCGCGCCACGAAATCACGCCACACCTGCTGGCAGAAGGCCTGGACCTCGGCCTGCAGCTCTGGCGCATCGCGAGCGCCGGTGGCGATTGAGATCGCCCGGCGGGAGGGCTGCAGGCGGTGGGCCTCCTGGGCGAGAGTGAGAGCGCGCCGGAGATCGCCTTCGCCGCCACGGCGCAGCAGGAGATAGGCACGAGTGAGCTTGGCCGAGAACTCGTCGGGAAAACGCGTGCGGCCGTCGAGCACACCATCGGCCAGGGCCTTCCCGGCAGCACTGTCGGTGTCGGCGAAGAGGGTGTTGTGTTCGTCGAGGTAAAGCGCGCTCCAGTTGGGAAGATTGAAGAGCGCGCGCCCGATGAAGGTCTTGGAATCACCGACCGGCACATGGGCGAGGGTGATGCCGGTCTCCCGCAGGTACTTCGGGAGCCAGCGCAGCGCGGCAACGGCTTCTTGGCTGGTCAGCTTGCGACCGCTCTCGAACGCCTCGCGAGCCCCCGGGCCGCCGTCGAAGAACAGGAAGTACGAGCGCAGCGCCTCGGCCTCGTAAGCCGCCTGGGCTCGTCCATCGATCATGATCTGAACCGGCGGTTTGCCCGTCGCCGGATCCGGCTGCTGGCAAAGGGCAAGGTACCCACCCTCTTCCCACAGGTTCCACATCCTGCCCGTGACTTGGTTGGCAGCGAAGAAGCTGCACAGGCCCGAGGGCCGCAGGTGGGAGTAGGTTAGCCGGGAGAACAGCGAGGGAGCATGGAGATCGGCCGCCCAGGGGCTCACGAAAGTGCTGTGGTACCTGGTCCCGAAGGCGGCGGCCGCGACCAACGCCAGAAGCCATGGCGCCCACGCCGAGCCGCGGCCGGCCGCGGCGAAAAGCCGTGCGAGCGCCGTCGTTGGCGCGGCCTCGAGTCCTCCGGCAGCATGCCACCGGGCGATAAGGTCCGCGAGCGCGGCGGCCAACGGCGGGGCCATGACGATGCAGGCAACCGGGATGAACCGCCGGGACTGCAACGCCATCAGCACCGTCACCACTATGGCGGCGGCCGAGAAAAGATCAAACCGCAGCTCCGGAACCGGCATCGCCGCCTCGCGCAGTGGGTGGCGCTTGCCCTGCTTGCGGCGGGCAGCGAGCCGCGCGCCGGCTGCCGTGAGCACCGCGAGGGTGAGCCCGGCGAAGAGAAGAAAGGGAATCACTTCTCCCATTGGTCCCATCCCAATTGACCGCCACTCGATGATGCGCCGCCACAAGGCGGCCTCCGGCCCCGCGCTGATGGCCAGTGGGTGGGTGAGGTTGGCCAGGTGGTAGGGGCTCAAGACGACGGTTGCGGCAAGTGAAAGGCCGACGGCGACGAGGGTGGGGCGCAGGTCCACTCGGGCAAGCTCCTCGGCCGCCAGCTTGAGGCGCCGCGCCGCGAGCTCTGTGGCGAGGAAGATCGCGAGGACGATCAAGCCGTACACGAATCCGCCGTGAACATTGGCCCAGAGGGCGAACAGAGGTGGCAGCAGCCAGATCGCCCGCGGGCGGCGGCTGCGGGCGAGGGTCAGGATCAAGAAGAGCAGCCCGACAACGAGGTTGGTGATGTCCTGGCCGCGGATCTCGAAGAAGTCCCGCGCCGCGACGAGGGCCGCGGCAGAGGTGACGAGCGCGGTCGCGACCCCGGCGCCCTGCAGGCGCGCTGTCACCACAAGGAGAAGACCGAGGGCGAGGTAGTTGAGCAGCTTGAACCAGACGAGCGCCTCGAGGCCACCGGCAGAGACCAGGCGGTCCAGGAAGACGTGCGTGAGCCAGTTCTGATTGATCCAGCCGCGCGGGTGCAGCCAGGCGAGGAGACTGCGATCGCCGGCCGCGCTCGCTGAGGGGCGGCAGTCGAAGCCAAAAGGGTCGACATCGTTGACGCCGTGGGCGAGGATGTGTCGGCCGCCGGCAAGCGAGATGAAGGTATCGACGCCCTGGTTCATGTGGGTCACCGAGTAGGCCACCGCGACCGCGAAGAGCAGCCAAATCGGAACGAGCCGCCAGGGCGAGGGCGCCTTGCCGGACCCGGAGGGTACAGGCACGGGCAGGGGTTGGGTCGGTGGTGGCACGGGGTGCGTGGCCTTGCGTCGGCTGCTCATTCCTGGTGTCCTCCGGCGGGTGCTGGCCGCGAACCTGGCGGCCAGCGAAGCCGCATGCAGTGAAGGTCAATCATGGCGCCGGCTGATCCTCCTCCGGGAACAGGGCAGGCATCGGGCACAGCAGCGGCTCGAGTCGAGCCATCACGGTGTCCGCCCAGTGCTCGCGGGCCTCGGGGGCAAGGCGCAGCACCGCGAGGTGGCGGCGCTCAAGCTCGGCCTCGAGCACGCCCTCGATGTCGCGCTGGAAGGCGACGTCGGTCTCTCGCACTCCGTCCCAGCGCGGGGAGGTCCACAGCGGGACCTTGATCAGGAGGTCGTAGGTGGCGAGCCAGGCGGCGAGAAGCGGCTCCCATGCCGGCTGCGGCCCCTCGGCGAAGAGCAGATAGCAGAAGTTGTCGATTACCGCACGGTCGCACAGCACCAGCGCGGCGCCGGCGGACGCTTCGAGCTCCCACGCCATCTGGGTGTGCAGAATCCACGACTGCGCCGCCACCGAGGTGGCGCGGTTGATGGGCAGCGGGCACCGGCGCGCCACCTCCCGCACCAGCTCGACGTCGACGTCACGCCGTTTGAGCCTGGCGGCAAGGTCGTAGCAGAGCGTCGTCTTGCCCACCCCGTGGGTGCCGATCAGCGCGACCTTCATGGCGCCAGGCCCCCAACGGTCACGGGCAGCGCCGCGAGAAGCGCGCTGCCGTCGCGGAAGCGCTCGGCCGGATCCTTGGCGAGGCAGCGCAGCATGACAGCGGCCAGAGAAGGATCGAGGTCGGGGGCGAGCGGACGGGGATCGGGCGGCGCCTGCTCGAGATGGGCGCGGAGCACATTGCCGGTGGAAAAGGGCAGGGCACCGGTTGCCATCTGGTAGAACGTCACTCCCAGCGAGTAGATGTCGGTACGTTCGTCGGGCTCCTCGCCGAGGATCTGCTCGGGCGCCATGTAGTACGGCGTGCCACTGGCGCCCGAGGCAGTCAGCTCCTGCTCGCCGAGCCGGCGGGCGATGCCGAAGTCGAGGATCTTCACCTGTCGTCGTTCCGCGAGAATCATGTTGGCCGGCTTGAGGTCGCGGTGAACCACGCGCTGGCCATGGGCGTAGGCCACAGCCTCGCCGATCTGGCGCATCAAGATCAGCAGGTTGCGGCGCACGAACGCCGCCTCCTCGCGCAGCAACTGGTTGAGGGTCGGGCCCGCGACATACTCCATCGCGATGTAGGAGGAACCGAAACCGCGGTCGAAATCGTAAATGTGGACGATCCCAGGGTGCGAGAGGCCGGCAGCCGAGCGCGCCTCGCGTTCGAAACGGCGCAATGCCTCGGGGGTGTGCTGCCTCGGGTTGAGCACCTTGATAGCGACGGTCCGACCCAGTCTCTCGTCACGGGCCTGATAGACGACGCCCATCCCACCCCGGCCGAGCTCTCCCTCGATCACGTAGCGGGCGGCAGGCTCGGCTGCCGCCGAGACCGTGGCGGGGGCAGGCCGGCTCGCGGCGGCCGCCAGCTTGAGCCGCTCCGCGGCGTCCCGGTAGGCGTAGTCGAAATCGACGATTCGCTGCCAGAGCGACGCCGCGGCAGCGAAGTCGTGGAGGCTCTCGAGCAGGTGGGCCTGGGTGTAGAGCGCGGGGAGGAGCTGGCGGGTCGTGGACATGCCGGCGGTGGCGCGCTGGACGGCACTGACGGCGGCCGTCAGCTCACCCTGCTGCTCGAGCCAGTCGGCGAGTGTCGCCAGCGGCTCGGCGAGGTTGGGGAAAGTCCCCGCGTACGACGACAGGAGCTCCCATGCGCCACGCCTGTCGCCGCTGGCAAAAAGCGTCCCGAAGCCCTCCTCGACTCGGCCCAGGCGGGCCAGCAGTTGCGCCTCGAGGTCGATTCTCCCCGCGGTCTCGAGCAGGTGAAGTGCGCGCGCGAGATCGCCGGCGCGCTCATGGCACGCGGCCGCCCGCACCGCTTCGCCGGCGCGGTCCCAGGCGCCGCCGGCCTCGCCCCAATCGGCCAGCTCCTCGAACAGGCGGGCGGCAATGCGGGGGTCACCATGGTCGCGCGCGACCTCTGCTGCTTCCCGGCGCATGCCGGCGGCGACATAGCGCTGCAGCGCCTCATCCCAGCGGCCCAGTTGCGCCAGCGTCGCCGCCGCCTGCGCCGGCATGCCGGCGTTCTCGTACTCGCCGAGCGCGCGCTCGAGCTGGCCGCTGGAGGAGAGGGACTGGGCGCGCAGGCGCGCCGCGTCTTCGACATGGCCGGCGAGGCGAAAGGCCTCGGCGGCGCGCATCGCGTCGCCGGCGCGGGTGAAGGCGTGGGCGGCCTCGAGCGGCTCGCCGCCAGCGAGAAAAAGGTCTCCTGCCTCGCGATACCGCTCTGCGGCAAGGGCCACGCGCGCCCCCAGGGCCGGCCGTCTGGCCTCGCGGGTCGCACGCAGGGAGACCTCGGTCAAGGCCGGGGGCAGGCGCTGCCCCTCGAGGGCGAGCTCGACAGCAGAGGCCGCCCGCTTTGGGTCGCCGGCGCGCAAGAAGGGCTCGATGGCCGCCTCGGGCTGGCGCGCCTCGACGAGCGCTGCAGCATGGCGCAGCCAAAGGGACTGCGAGCGCGCCTCGTCACCGGCCCGGCTGTGGAGCTGCGCGGCGGTCGCGAGCCCGGCGCCTCCCTCGCGTTCGGCGAGCAGTGCGGCCTTGCGGAAGTGTCCGAGTGAGCGCGCCACGTCGGCGGCACGGCTCCAGGCGCGGGCGCGGGAGAAGCAGCGCAGGGCGCGCCGCGGCCGTCCCGATTCCTGCCACAGCTCGCCGGCAGCCACCAGATCGCCGCGCTTCTCGGCCCGTAAGGCGAGATCGGCCGCGCTGCCGCTTGGCGGTGAGAACGCGCCCATGGCGGCGAGGAAGAGCAGGAAGACGACAAGATGGCCGGCCACCATGAAGGGGGTGGCGAGCGGCAACGCGAGCAGAAGCGCGAGCGGGCCGCCAGGAGCCTCGAGTATTCCCAGCAGCGGGAGCAGCCACCAGGAGTGCAGGCCGAGCAGGAGGAGGCAGGCGAGCAGGCTTACCTGGGTGCGGCGCGGGCGGGTCAAAACGAGCGCAAGATAGGGAAGGAGCGCGGCCGCCGGCGCTGCGAGCATGGGCGGATTCTAGCGGGTTTTCACGGGCTCGTGTGAGGGTCGCCCGACCTCGGCGCCACGGGGTTCTTGCAAGTTGACAACAACTCGCTGATATCTTGTTGCGGTGGTTGTTGTGGGGGATTGACGATGCGCGACCTGTACGAGGTGCTCGGCGTAGGGCGGGATGCCTCCAACGAGGAGATCAAGAAGGCCTACCGAAAGCTCGCCCGGCGCTTTCATCCCGACGTCAATCCGGGCCGGCCGGAGGCCGCGAAACGCTTCCGGGAGGTCCAGGAGGCCTACAACGTGCTCGGCGACGAGCGCAAGCGGCGGCAGTACGATCAGTTTGGAACGGTTGGCGAGAGTGAGGCAGGCCCTCGCGCGCGGGCTCGGGGAGGGGCGAGCCCTTCCGCGCGAGGCTTCGACTTCGGCACTTTCGGTGGCTTCACTGATCTCGGGGATCTCTTTGGCGACCTCTTTGGCGGCCGGGGAGGGGCGCGGGCGGCGCGCTCGGCTGCGCCGGTCGACACCGAGGTGACGATCGATCTGGCCGACGCCGTCAGGGGAACTACCGTGGTGGCGCCGGTGCGCCGCGAGGTCGCTTGCACCAACTGTGGCGGGCGGGGCAATGTGGGCGAAAAGCCCTGCGAGCGCTGCCACGGAAGCGGCAGGCTGGTTCATACCGATCGCCTGCGAGTACGCATTCCAGAAGGAGTGGCCGACGGCGATCGCGTGCGGGCCGCCGCGCGAGGTTCCGCGGAGCCAGAGATCGCCGTCGTCGTGCGGGTTCGGCCGCACGCCTACTTCGAGCGGCGGGGCGACGATATCCACACGGTCGTGCCCGCCACATTTTCGGAGGCATATCTCGGCGCCGAGGTCGAGATCGGCACGATTCACGGGCCGGTGCGCGTCAGAATTCCTCCCACCACCCAGTCCGGGCAGCGATTTCGCCTGCGCGGCAAGGGCGTGCGCAATATCCGCACCGGAGTGCGCGGTGATCACGTCTACACCGTCCAGATCACGGTGCCGCGGGTGGTCTCCCCGGCCGGCCGGGAGGTTGGACGGCGTGCGGCCGAGCTCTACCCCGGCGACCCCCGAGCCGGCCTGCCCCGCTCACTGTAGGAGGGCTTGAACGCGGCACAAGAATGGGCGGCGGTCGGGTAACTCTAGAAAGTGCTGAAGGTTGCGTCAGGCCAGACGGTCCAAGTCCAAGTCCAGGACCAGGTCCAAGTCCAGGACCAGGTCCAAGTCCAGGAAAGACAGAGGCGCAAAGCCCGCGAAGCGCTTGGCTTTAAGCCCGGCGCCCGAAGCTCGGAGGGTGGCGCCCGGCGTGCAAGGTAGAATCCGCGCGATGGAGAGCCGATGGACCTTGAGCTGATCGTCGAACGGCTGTGCGACCCTGCGGTCTACCCGGAGCCCACCACCCGAGTCGACCTGCTGCAGACCCACATCTCATACGTCTTCCTCACCGACCGGTTCGTCTACAAGGTCAAGAAGGCAGTCAACTTTGGTTTTCTCGACTACACGACGAGGGAGAAGCGACGCCACTTCTGCGAGCGTGAGGTCGAGCTCAACGCCCGTCTGTGTCCCGATGTCTACCTCGGCGTGGTGCCGATTTTTGCCGTGGGGGGCGAGCCGTCGTTCGCGGGCGAAGGCGAGCCCGTCGAGTATGCGGTCAAGATGGTGCGGCTGCCGGCTGACCGGATGCTGCGCGAGGTGCTCGGGCGAGGCGAGGGGTCGCCGGAGATCTTCCGCAGCATCGCCTTGACGCTGGCGTCGTTTCACGAGCGCGCCGAGACCGGCCTTGAGATCCAGGCGATGAAGGGTCTGGCCGGGGTGGCGTTCAACTGCGAGGAGAACTTCCAGCAGACCG
The DNA here is from genome assembly GCA_043807175.1 of Acidobacteriota bacterium. Taxonomy (GTDB): domain Bacteria; phylum Acidobacteriota; class Thermoanaerobaculia; order Thermoanaerobaculales; family Thermoanaerobaculaceae; genus JAZDGE01. The sequence continues at coordinate 6,482 of JAZDGE010000031.1, read as the reverse complement.
AGAAGTACGTCGGCCACGTGGTACCAGCCCAAACCTTCGAGCGTATCCGCACCTCGACGCGGCTGTTCTTGCGCCGGCGCGCCGGCCTGTTCGAGGCCCGCGCACAGCGGGGCCGGGTGCGCGACGGCCACGGCGACCTCCATCTCGACTCGATTTGCGTGACCGAGCCAATCCGCATCTTTGACTGCATCGAGTTTAACGAGCGGTTTCGCTACCAGGACGTGGCCGAGGAGGTGGGGTTTCTCGCCATGGACCTCGAGTTCCACGGCTTCTGTGAGTATGCACGGGTGTTCGTGGACGCCTACCAGGAGGCCTCGGGTGATCGTGAAATGATCGCGCTGCTCGACTTCTACAAGGCCTACCGGGCCTATGTACGGGCCAAGGTGAGCTCGTTCGCCACCGATGATCAGCACATTTCGGACGACCTTCGCGCGCGGCTCTGGGAGACCGCTCGGCGCTACTACGCGCTCGCCGAGAGCTACGCCGCGCGCTTCAACCCCCAACTGCTGGTCATGACCTGCGGGCTCACCGGCACCGGCAAGAGCACGCTCGCGCGCATGCTTGGCGAGCGCTACTGCCTGGAGGTCGTACGCTCCGACGTCGTGCGCAAAGAGCTGCTCGGGCTCAATCCCTATGAGCGCCGCTGGGACGCCTTCAACCAGGGCGCCTACGATGCGGCAATGACCGATCGCACCTATGCCGCGATGGTTGAGCGGTCCGAGCTTCTGCTCCGGGGTGGCCACTCGGTGATCCTCGACGGCTGCTTCATCCGGCGTGACCAGCGCCGGGCGGTGCTCGAGCTTGCCGAGCGGTCGGGCGTGTCACTCCTGCTGCTCGAGTGTCAGGCGCCCGCGGGGCTGGTACGCGAGCGGCTCGACGGCCGCTCAAGCCGGGATGTCGCGATCTCGGATGGGCGCTGGGAGATCTACTCCCAGCAACTGGCCAGCTTCGAGCCGCCGGAGGAGGTGCCGCCGGACGGCCGCGTGGTGCTCGATCGTTCCCGGCCGGTCGAGGAGCATGTGGCCGCGCTCGCGGCGAGGTTGCCGGCCGAGTGGATGGACGCTTAGAGGGAAGTCGACAGTCGACAGGTGACGGTTTTCCGCACCCCCGACGCAGCAAATCCGTCCACCCATCCCCCGCCCGGATGCGGGAGAGGGATCACATGAGTGCTCGGTCCAAATCTAGCCCGATCAGGCACCAGGCCCGCTCGCCTGCGGTGTCGCTGTTGGCAGCGCGCGGCGCGTGTCAACGGGGCTTCCGGTACTCGACGGTGGCGGTGCCGGGAACAGGGAGGACGAGCTCCGGCGTCACCACCTCGGCGCCGCCACTCGGCTGGTAGCTGACGCGCAGGAAGGCGCTGCTGGCGCCGCTCGCGGTCTCCTGCCCGAGCATCACGCTGCCCCGCGGCGGCAGGTTGCGCGCACTCACGAAGTAGAGCCCTGCCTCGGGTCCCAGCATTACGGTATAGGCCGGCGCCTCGACCGGGCCCAACTCCCAGGTGAGCCGGTACCTGTCCAGCACCAGTCTCGCCGAGATCGGCTCATCGGCGAGGCCGGCCTGGAACCGCTCGATCTCGGCGAATGGGATTGCCGCCCCGGCGCCCTTGAGCTCGGCAAGCCGCGCCGGAGTGGCATAGCGAAGAAGATGGTCGAACGGCAGCAGCCGGGCGCCGACGCTGCGGTGAGTCACCGCCTCGTAGGCCCGGCGAAGACCTTCGTAGAAGAAGCGCGGCTGCTCGGCGCGGACGTATCCGATGCCCGCTTCAAGGAAGGCCGCGGCCGACTGCCTGGCGGTGTCCCGATCTCGCCGGAGGTGGTGCGACAGGGCGAGATCCTGCCACAAGAAGGTGGCCATCAGGCCGGCGAGGCTGGCAACGACCGCAGCACGCCAGATCCCGGCGAGGCGCCGCCAGCGGTCGAGAAGCGCGGCGAGCACCACCAGGAGCACCAGCGACAGGTGAAAAACGAAACGGGCATGCGAGTAGTGGCCTTCGCACACCTTGGCGGGGATGGGAAGAAGCGGGGCGGCGAGCACCGCGAAGACGGCGACTGGCCGTAGCGAGCCAAGTGCGGCAAGACCGCCCGCCAGCGCGATGCCGAGCACGATCAAGGGCCAGGACTGGCCGCCGAACCAGTGTTGCGAGAACGCTCTCGGAATCGCGCGCAGGAGCTCCAGGCCCGCGGCCGGCCCGGGCCGGCTGTTGGTCACGTAGCCGCCGATTCCCCCCATCATCCAGAGATGCCAGGCGGCGTAGCAGGCGAGAGAGACCCACATCCAGAGCGTCGCCTTCAACCGTTCCACCAGGCGGCCCGGCACCAGGATGAGCGTCACCGCCGGCAGCACGACATAGATCTCCTTGCAGATGGCGGCGAGAAAGAAGAGCGCTCCCGCTCCGATTGAGCGCCATCGAGTCTCGCGCGGCTCGAGACACCACCTGAGCCCCACCGCCGCGAAAAGGAGGCCCTCGACATAGTGGCGCGCCGAAGGCCAGGTCGCGGTGGCAAGGGTGATCGGGCTCAGCCACAGGAGCAGGGCGGCGAGCAGAACGGCTTCCCAGGAGAGCCAGCGCCGCATGAGGAGACAGAAGGACCAGGTCGCGAGGGCGAGGGCCAACAGGTCGTGAATGTGGTACCCCAGCGGCGCGAGCCCGAAGAGGGCCACATCGACCTTGAAGGTGAGGGCCAGCCAGGGGGTGAAGTTGGGCGCGACCGCGCGGTAGGTCTCCGGAACCAGCAGGATCTCGGTGAGGCTTCGCGAGGCGACCGCGCCAATCCAGTGGGGATCGTCGGCAAAAAACCAAGTTGGCAGCAGCGGCAGGTAGAGCAACGCGGCGACCGCGCCGAGCGCAGCGAGCAGGATGAAGCGGAATGCAAGGCGATCCCCGCCGAAGCTTTGCAAGTACACTCGCCTATTCATCTTGGCCGATGCTAGTGAGCGCTTGCTCAGGTGTCAATCTGGCCGGATGAGAGCCTGCAAGGACAGGTGGGGCAAGGCGTCCGCGTTTCGGAGATCATGAGCATGGAAGGCGTGCCACCGGTCGGGAATGCCAGCGCATGGGCGTCGACTTAAGCCGTCATCCCGACTTGGACGTGGACCTAGTGGACGAGGTTCTCGATCAGCGGGATCGCTCGGTCGAGGGTCAGCTCGCCGTCGACGGCCAGCGTCCGCCGTGGGCTCCAGCCATTCGCGGTCGCCGACATGTACTCGATCTTACCGCCGTTGACGCGGTAAGCGACCGGCGTCAGATCGCTGCCGAGGATGATCCGGGCGCCCTCGAGGGTCATCTGACGGGGCACCGGGTACAGGCCGCGCACGCCGAACACCGGGGTGTGGCGGCGGCGCTGCGCGACCACCGAGATTCCCTCGGCGGGCGCCGGCGGCGCCTCGAGCTTGAAGCTGATCTCGACGAGCTGGAACAGGGGCGCGCGGCGCGAGCCGTGGAAAAGCAAGGCACGGTCGCGGGTCGAGTCGGCGGCAAACAGCGGATGCTCGAGCGCACCCTGCGGGGTCGGGAGCGCGGTGCCGGAGGCGTTCTGCACGAACTGGTCGATGTTGCGCGTGACCAGCGCACCGTCCTCGTCAGGCGCAGCAGTGAGGCAAAGCAAGGCGTAGCCGCCGTGCTGGGAGGCGCCGCCGCCCTCCCACCAGGCGATGTGCAGGAAGGAGTCCTCGACGACGAGCTCGCGGGGGGCGTCAGCAGACGCCTCGGGGTCGGGCTCGGAGGAGCTTATCTGCGACAGCTTGACGGTTGGAAAACGGGGACGTGACGCTGGGATCTGGGTGAGTGAGGTGATGTTCTCCCAATTGCCGTCGTTCCACACCGCGAGCATGATCTCCGAGAGCTCTGCGGAGAAGTTGCGCTGCCATACCACCGCCACCTTGCCGGTTAGTTGGTCGGCCGCAACCTGGATCTCGCGGTCGCTTGCGCCGGGAACCTCGGAGGCGAAGGGAACCGAGCAGTTGACGAGGACCTCGCCATCCCGCTCGGCGGTCAGCGCCAGCCCCGCGGGGGTGGACCTCGCCTGCCAGAGCCGGCCGTCGCGATCGAGAAAGTAAGGCGTACCGGCGGCGGCCGGGATCGCCAGGAGAAGCACAACGAGGAGGATCGAGATTCGGCGCATGGGTCGCCTCACACAGCCTTCAAGTTGATGACTTCACGGACGTTGAACGCCTGCAGAAAGGCTTTCATGCCACGAAAGTCCGGATAGTGGGCGGCGAGCCGGACGAGGAAGTCATCGGCGGCCACCTCATCGCCGGCATCCATCGAGGCGTCGGCAAGGAGCATCAAGGTGTTGCGCTCGACCGTCGGATGGCTGAACTCGTGGGCCATCGCCAGCGCCTTCTCGCCCATCAGCCGGGCCTCCGCCAGATCACCCTGCTGCAACGCCCCGTAGCACAGGTCCTGATACACCTCGGGAAGGTATTGCCTGGTTCCGGTGCTTTCCAACGCCGCCGCCGAGTCGCGGCACAGCGCGAGGCCTTCCTGGTTGCGGCCGGTGCACATCAGGCAGTAGCCGAGGTTGTCGCGGATGATCGCGAGCGTCACCGAATCGGCGCACTCCTGTGCGCCCAGGCGCAGGGCCTCCTCAAAGCGCTCGGAGGCCTCCTGGAAGCGGGAGTCCTTGAGCGCGAGCACACCGTGCTGGTTGGCCGAGTGAACCAGGGCGCGGCGCTCGCCACAGGCCTGGGCAAGCTCGCTCGCGCGCCGGGCGTAGGCGAGCGCGCGTGCGACGTTCCCCTCGAACTCGTAGGTCTGGCTCGCGTAGTAGGCGGCCATCCACGAGGTGAAGGGATCGCGCGAGCGCATCAACACTTGCTTGAGCTCGGTCGCCACCGAGCCCAGGCGGTCGAGCTCGGCCAGCACGACGCAACGGTTGCAGAAGGCGCGGTCAACGAGCTCGCGGTCGCCGAGGCGGTGGGACTCCTGCTCCGCGGCCTCGAACAGCCGCAGCGAACGAGTGAGCTGCCCGCGGGTAAAGGCCCGCTGGGCAACTGCCGTAATCCGCAGATACCGCTCCGACGAAGCCATCTAGTCCTCGCGCCCCCGCTCCGCCTCGCGCGCGCGGTTCCGTTTGAAGTCGACGAAATCGACGACCTCCTGTTGCGCCTCGCGCGAGAGCGAGCGGAACGAGCTTAGCAGCAAACCCTCTCGCGGTGTCAAGCCCTGCTGGGCGAGATCGCTGAAGAACTCCCCCAACGACAGCTCGAGCACCTGGAGGATTCTGAAGAGAACGTCGAGGGAGACGCGGTACTCGCCCTTCTCCATCCGCGACAGATCCGACTGCTGAATGCCAATCTGGCGCGCCAGCTCAGTCTGCGTGAGGTGGTGCTCCAGCCGGCGCTGCCGGATGCGCTGCCCCACCGCAAGAGTGGGAGAGGAGGAGCGGCTCAGGTGGTTCATCGTCTCCTTGTCGCCCCCGGGGACTTCTGCTACCTTGCGCCCGGGACCTTGGCATTATGCTAAGACCACATAACTCGTTTGTCAAGGAGGCGAGGGGCGGGCGGTGCTGAGCCTGATCTGCTCTGTCTGGCGCTGGCGTAGACTGGTCAAGGACTTGGCCCTGCGTGAGCTGCGCGGGCGCTACGCAGGTTCGGTGCTGGGCGGGGTGTGGACGGTGCTCGAACCGCTCGTGCACTTTGCGCTTTACTTCACCGTGTTCTCATACTTCCTTGGCATGAGACTTGAAGGGCGGCCGGGCGTGAGCATGTTCGGGCTCTACCTCGTGAGCGGGCTGGTGCCTTTCCTGGCGCTCCAGGAGTGCCTGGTGCGCGCCACCTCGCTGGCGCGCTCGCAGGCGCTGCTGGTTCGCCATGTGAGCGTCCCGCTCGAGGTGCTGCTTGCCGGCGCCCTGCTGGCGATCGTGGCGCGTCACGCGGTGTCGCTGGTGATGGTGCTCGGGGCGGCGCTGGCGCTCGGCACCCTCGCCTGGTCCGCGATGCCCTGGTTCGTTCTCGGCGCGGTGATGCTGCTCGCCGGCAGTTGGGGGCTGGCGCTTGCCCTTGTCCCCGCCGGCGCCTTTCTTCCCGACCTCACCCAGGTGGTGTCGACGGGAACGATGGTGATGTTCTTTCTGACCCCGATCGTCTACCCCGCCAGCCAGGTGCCGCGGGCGCTCGCGGGCTGGCTGCTCTACAACCCGCTGGTCGGCCTCATCGACGCCTTCCGCATGCCGCTGCTGGGCGAAGCGCCGGAGCTCGGGCGGGTGCTGGTGGCGCTCGTCTGCTCGGCGCTCCTCCTGCTGCTCGGGAGCTGGCTCTTCCGGCGCCGCTGCCAGGCGGTGCGGGATCTGGTCTAGGGCCGCTCGCTGATGAGGATTCTCGCTAGCAAGACGTCTCGGGAATTGCACAACCAAATGAGGGGTTGGGAGTTAGGGATTCGGGTTTGGGGCCGCCTCCAGGAATCCCTCACCCCCCAAACCCAGCTCCGATTGCGAGCGAGGCGATCTAAGTCCGGATGTGTCCCGCCCTCGGACTCGGGTGGG
>JAZDGE010000030.1:0-3501 GCA_043807175.1 Acidobacteriota bacterium | reverse complement strand
GTTGCGGCTCCGCCGCCTTGGCCGTTAGCCGTTAGCTATGGGCCATGGGCCTGGGGCCTTAGGCCATGGGCTGCCGGCTGCCATTGGCCATGGGCCATAGGCCGGACGGGCGGGCGGCGGCAGGCTACTTTTTGCCGGTGTTGATGCCGAACGGAATGTAGGCTGGGCAACAGCGAAACAGGCCGGTCAGCAGAAGCAAGACACCGATCACCCCGAACCAGCTCTTGAAGTAGAGGCCGGCGGCAATCACGAGCAACCCGCCAACGATACGAAACGTGCGATCGAACCCTCCGACATTGGCTTGCATGGTTACACCTCCTTCTTGTCCTGGTGATAGCATACGCGAAGAGGCCACGATGAGATTCCTTCCCAAGCTGTCTTGCTTCCTCGCCACCTTGGCCATCCTTACGCCAGCACTCTTGGCCGCGCCGCCGCCGGTAATCCTGGCGGCGGACACCTCGCGTTCCCTTGCCCAGGCAGAGCTTGGCGCAGCCACCGGCGTGCTCGCCGAGATCGCAGCGTCGCTCCCGGCCGGCACGCCGGTTGGACTGCTGGAGTTCGGGGATGCGCCGCGCTGGCTGGTAGCCCTCACCGGCGAACGGCCCGAGGTGCTGGCCCGGCTCAGGGACCTCGCACCGGGCGGCCAGCACACCCTGCTTCACGACGCCCTGGTGCTGGCGGCACAGGCGCTGCCCGGAGGTGGCGTCATTGCCGCCGCCACCGACGGCCGCGACGAGAACTCCGCCACCACCGCCGACGATGTCGCCCGGGTCTGCGCCGCCAACCATGTGCGCCTCGTCTTCCTCGCCACCGGCCGCCGTGTCGACGAGCGGGGCCTGCGCCGCCTCGCACTGCTCACGTCGGGCGCCTATCTGGCGCCGGGAGGCGGCGGCGAGGCGGGCCGGCTGCTGGCGGCCGTCGCCGCAGCCCAGCAGGGCATCGCGAATGAGGCGCCCCGCATTGAGCCTGTCTCTGCCCCGACACCTCAGCCCCAACCGACCGTGGTGCCGGCGCCGGCGCCAGCGCCGGTTCTTGGGCGCCCCCTCTGGCAGTGGGCCCTGCTCGCACTCGCCGCGCTCGCTGTGCCGGCGGGCGTGCTGCTGTGGCGGCGCCAGCGCGCCGAGGAGCGACGGGTGTGCGAGCGTTGTGGCAGCGCGCTCGAGCCCTGGGAAACGGAGTGCGTGCCCTGCCGCCTGCGCGAGGCGGCGGCGGCCGAGCGCGCGGCCAGCGAGGCGCCTGCTGCCGCCGTGGCCGCGGTGCCCCTCGATGCCCGCGCCTTCGAGCGCCAGGCGCTCGCCGAGGCGATCGACAAGACCTTCGTGCTCGGCGAGCAGTTCGTGCTTCTCGTCAAGGAGCACCGCAAGCCGCCCCGTACGGTGTACCTGCAGCCCGACAAGCCGTTCTCGGTCGGACGCGCCCCCAAGGTGAACACCCTCACGCTTGCTGACCCGACGCTCTCCGCCCAGCACTTCCGTATCGTCTTCCAGGAGGGGGCCTACTACATTGCCGACCTCGGCGCCACCAACGGCACCTTCGTCAATGGCGAGAAGGTACGCGCCTGAAAGCTCAAGGTCGGTGACGTGATCCGCGCCGGCGAGACCGAGCTCGAGCTCCGCGTCCAGCTCCAGAAACGCACCTGACCATGAGCACGAGCCGACCTGGCGACGTCGCGCCCAACTGTGCAGGAGCCGCAAGGTGAGCCGAGCCGACGACCTTCCCCGGATGGAGCTGCACATCTCGCGCCGCGCGCGGGAGCGCTACGCCTTTGACGAAGCGCTGTTCGCCACCAGCGGCACCGCGATCATCGCCAACTTCCACGCCGCCAGGGTGCTGGCGCAAAGGATCAACGCCCGGCAGGACCTCGTCCACTTTCCCGAGCGGGCCGTGCGGGCCGGGCAGCTCAACGCCCTCGGCCTGATCGACGAGACGCTCCACCTCGTGGTCTCGCTCTACCGCCAGATCAGCCCGGGCGCCCTCGCCGAGGCGCTCCAGCGGCTCGAGGGCGAGCTCGGCAAGGATGCGGTCGATGACGCGTTGCGGCGTTTCGCCGCCCAGTTCCCGCCCCTCGCGGTCTACCGCGACGAGGTGACGCTTGACGCCTATCTTGAAGGCTCGAGTGGCGGCGTCCCCCATCGCGAGATGCTGCTCGAAGAGCTGGCCATGCTCTGGCTCACCAATGCGAACCCGGCATCCGCCCCGTTTGCCGAGCTGTTCGACGACTCGGCCTTGCGGCGCGAGACCGCCTACGCCGCGATCATGACGAGCCTCCGCACGGCTCTCGACGGCATGCCGCCGTTTGGCCCCGACGAGCAGAACCTGATCGACATGCTGCGCAGCCCGGCGATCGCGGCGCCCCACTCCCTCCCGGGCCAGCTCGAGTACATCCGCGAGCGCTGGGGCTACCTGCTCGGCAAGATCCTCTTCCGCTTGCTCGGCGGCCTCGATTTGATCCAGGAGGAGGAGAAGGTCAGCTTCGCTGGACCCGGTCCGAGCAAGGTGGTCGATTTCGCCGGGCTTGGCTTCGAGCTCGAGCGCTACAGCCCCGATCGCGACTGGATGCCGCGCGTGGTCCTGCTCGCCAAGAACGCCTATGTCTGGCTCGACCAGTTGTCCCGGCGCCACCGCCGCGCCATTACCCGGCTCGATCAGATTCCCGACGAGGAGCTCGATGCGCTGGCTCGCCGGGGCTTCACCGGCCTCTGGCTGATCGGCCTGTGGGAGCGCTCGCGGGCGTCGCAACGCATCAAGCAACTGTGCGGCAACCCGGAGGCGGTGGCCTCGGCCTATTCCCTCGCCGCCTACGACATCGCCCGCGACCTCGGGGGCGAGGACGCCTACGCCGATCTCAAGGAACGCGCGGCGAGGCGCGGCATCCGAATGGCCACCGACATGGTCCCCAACCACATGGGGATCGACTCGCGCTGGGTGATCGAGCACCCCGACTGGTTCGTCTCGCTTGCTCACAGCCCGTTCCCGGCCTACACCTTCGGCGGCGTCGACCTGTCGAGTGACGAGCGCGTCGGGATCTTCCTCGAGGACCATTACTACTCACGCTCGGACGCGGCGGTGGTCTTCCGGCGTCTCGATCGGTACACCGGCAGCGAGCGCTTCGTCTACCACGGCAACGACGGCACCACCATGCCCTGGAACGACACCGCCCAGCTCGATTACCTCCGACCCGAGGTGCGCGAGGCGGTGATTCAGACGATCCTCCACGTCGCGCGCAAGTCGCCGATCATTCGCTTCGACGCCGCCATGACCCTGGCCAAGAAGCACTACCAGCGCCTCTGGTTCCCCGAGCCCGGCAGCGGCGGCGCCATCCCTTCGCGCGCCGGCCTCGGGATGACGCGCGCCGAGCTCGATTCTGCGATGCCCGACGAGTTCTGGCGCGAGGTGGTAGATCGGGTCGCCGCCGAGGCGCCGGATACGCTGCTGCTCGCCGAGGCCTTCTGGCTGATGGAGGGTTATTTCGTCCGCACCCTCGGCATGCACCGGGTCTAC